>DVOF01000068.1 GCA_018713805.1 Candidatus Aphodoplasma excrementigallinarum
CCTTAAGCGCGTCCGACACGGTTACAAGGTCAATCGGCCTGTTTGTATTAAAAAGCTCGAGCATAACGCCGTAAATAGCGCGGTTATGCTCGAAGTAGAAATCGTCTTCCCCAATGCGCTCGCTGACGGCGGTGATACAGTTATGGTCGATCAAAATACCGCCCAAAACCGACTGCTCCGCCTCCACGCTGTAGGGCATCGCCCTGCCCGCTAAATCCATACTCCTTCACATGCCTTTCCAGCCAACCGGCATATCCCGGCGGCCTACTGCGCCTGTACAATTACCTTCAGCTTTGCGCTGATCTCCGGATAAATCCGCACCTCCACCTCGGTCGTGCCAACCGTTTTGATGCCATCCGGCATATGGAACTTCTTTTTATCCACAACGAGGTGCTGCTGCATTTTCAGCGCCTCCGCCACATCCTTATTCGTGATGGAGCCGAACAGCTTGCCGTTTTCCCCGGCTTTCGCCGTCAACGTCACACTCGCCGCGTCGATCTTCTCCTTCATGGCAAGCGCCTCGTCCTTTTCCTGCTCCTTGTGGAACGCCTGTGCTTCCTTCTGGCCCTTGATCGTGTTCAGGTTCGCCGCATTCGCCGCAACGGCAAGCCCGCGCGGGAACAGGAAATTGCGCGCATAGCCGTCCGACACCTCTTTGATGTCGCCCTTCTTGCCCTTCCCTTTTACGTCTGCCTGCAAAATAACTTTCATGTATCTCACTCCTTGCTCCTAAAGTCAATGGATTTCATTCTCTCTCGCTGATATATTCGTCAATCGCCGACAGGAGCCGCTCTCTGACCTCCTGCACGGTGGAATCGTAAAACTGTGCGCCCGCAACCGTCATATGGCCGCCGCCGCCCAGCTTTTCCAAAATGACCTGCACATTGTAGCCGCCCCACGACCGCCCGCTGATCAGCACCGCGTCGCCCGACTGCGTAATGACAAAAGACGCCTCTACGCCCTCAATCCCAAGCAGCTCGTCCGCCGCCTGCGCCGCCACAATCGGCGCGTCGCTGACCGGCTCTGTGTTGACAGCCACAGCGATGTCGTCGCGTACAAACTCCGCATTGCCGACAATGTGCGCCCGGCTGTTATAATGCGCCAGGTCGCTCTGGAACATTTTCTTGACTGCGACGGTGTCCACGCCGTGCTTGCGCAAAAACGACGCCGCATCAAACGTACGCACGCCGGTCTTGAACGTAAAGTTTTTCGTATCCATGTAGATGCCGGCATACATGGCCTCGGCCTCTAACTTTGTCAAAGCAACCTTATTATCCAGGTATTGCAGCAGCTCCGCAACCATCTCGCTTGTTGAGGACGCATACGGTTCATGATACACGAGCGAGCAGTTCTCGATAAACTCTGTGCTGCGCCTGTGATGGTCGATCAGGACGATTTCCCCCGCCTTTTTCAAAAGCTCAGGATTCTCCGTCAGCGACGGGCGGTGCGTATCCACAACAACCAGCACAGTATTCTCCCCGACAATCTGGTTCGCCTCCTCCGGGGTAATAAAAAGCCCTTTGTTCTCCTCAGAGGAATCCTTCATGGCCTGCACGACCTTTGACACCGTATGGGAACACTCGCCGCATACGATATAGACGGGCTTGCCGCGGTTTTTCACCCCGCGCGACAGCCCGATTGCCGCCCCCATCGAGTCCATATCCGGCGACTTATGGCCCATAATGACCACATTCTCCTCGCTCATTATGAGCTGGCGGAGCGCATACGCCACCACGCGCGACTTGACACGCGTACTCTTTTCATGCTCTTTTGTCTTTCCGCCGTAGAAGCGGAACTGGCTGTCGTCGCGTATGACCGCCTGGTCGCCGCCGCGGCCAAGCGCCATATCAAGCGCCATGCGTGAATATTCGTCGTTCTGCGCGATCGATTCGCCCCCTGTGCCGATCCCAATACTGATCGTGGCGGGCGTTTTGTTGCCAATGCTGATCTCGCGCACACGGTCTAAAAGCTCAAACTTCTGCTCAATAAACCGGTCCAGGTCTTTGTGCTCAAACAGGAAAATATAGCGGTCGCGCTCCAGCTTTTTTAAAATCCCCTTCGCGTCGCCAATCCATTCGTGGATATACTTCGCAATCAGCGAGCTCATCTGCGGCTTGGTCGACTCCTCCATGCTGTTCATAACGTCGTCGTAGTTGTCAATCAAAATTACGCAGACATCTGTCTTCTCATCGAGATATTTTTTCTTGATTGTATTCAGCTCGGTTTCATCGAGCCAGTAAAGCAGGATCAGATACTCGTTGTCCCGCTTTGGGTCCGGCTTGATGATGTTGCCCATGACACTGTACTGATGCTGCCGGTAGACAACCGTGAGCGATATCCCCTCCTGCATCCGCAAAACGTCGCTCCAGTTGAGGTCTTCGATAATATCGGAAATATGACGCTCAAAAAGCGACTCCCCGGAGATGATTTTGGCAAAGCTCTGGTTATACCACGACACGCGCCCGTCCAAATGCGCCACAACCATCGGGAACGGGAAGTTTACGAGCGAATCCTTCGTCGCTGTATCCATATGGTCATTGAGTGTCTGCATGTACTCCTTTACATCCAAGTCGCGCCGTTTGCGCTCTAAGACATTGAGCAGAATCAGCACCAAAAAAAGTACCGTTTCCGCAATCGCGAGCCAAAGCTGCTCCGGCCCGGTCAGAAACGTCAAAAACGCACAGACGAGCACACACCACTGTGCCACGCTGATTGCGCGGTATAGATTATTCAGATACCACTTGTTTTTCTTCATATACTCTGTATTTCCTTTCCACCTATACGCCCCATATCCCCATCCTAAAACAACTTCTTCACTCCGGCTTCGGCCCCTGGCCGATCCTTCGTATGTTTATAAAACCGTCCATAAATCCCACAAACATAAACAGATAGGAGGTCATAAAAATGGTCATGAACAAAATGATAAATATAACAATCCGAAGCGGCTTGCTCCGAATCCGTTTCACAAAAAAGCACGCCGTGGAAAACCCACATACAAACAGGAAAAAGGCCAAAATCACAACTAAGTTGACCAGCGCCCGTGCAAATATCCCTGAAGCAAACAGGCTAATCACAAAAAATACAATAACGGCAATCACACAGGATTTATCCGCCTTTATTTCGCTGAACGGCCTGTAAATCCCCACATACGATACATCGCGCCGTTTCAGCACAAGATTGCAGAAATAGAACGCGAGATAGGAAAACGCTGCCCCCATACAAACGACAATCGCCGGCACCAGCGATAAAAACATCTGCTGGTACGCCGTCCCAAGCTCGGACGGTATCTGATAGGCAGCAAGCATCTCATCCATCGTCGCCTGTATTTGCGACCAGTAACCACCGATCTGCGCATGAAACGCCTCGGCCCCACCCGCCGCCGCAACGCCGGCCAGGTACAAAAGCAGCACTGATACCAGTTCGCCTGCCACGCCCGCAGAAACGGTAAAGAGCATACCCTTCCTTTTGCGCATAGCAAGAGCAAGCCCAGCCGCAAGCGGTACACAAATCAAAAAGACCGACAAATCGGGATGCAGCGTAACAAGCATGGGCGCAAGCAAAACAGCAGCAGCCGCCCCTGCCGAATACCGCCAGTCAAACCGGACAAACACATAGGCTAGGCACGCGGGCAGTGCTATATACAGTATAATTCCCGATAGAACAGGCAGTATGCTTGCCACAGCCAGCACGACAAGAAGCAGCATACAAATCCAATACTCTTTTTGCGGCGTATTGTTCTCCATATTCATCAAAAACATACACTTCCAGTCAAAATGTCGCTTTTTCCCATTATCCAATACAGGTATGGTATATTTTATCACAAAACCACAATATAGTCAAACAAAACCTGCCGGCCGTAAAATAAAAGGAAAGCAGCCTCTCCACTTTGTCGGAAAGAAGCTGCTCTCTGCCAGTTAATTCGTTATTAAATATCGCCGCCGTCGTCGATTCCCGGATCGGTTGCCTCGCCCGGATTGTCCCCGTCATCGGGGTCACCGCCGGGATTCGTCCCCGGGTTGGTGCCAGGATTGGTTCCCGGATTCGTCCCCGGGTTGGTGCCGGGGTTAGTTCCCGGATTCGTCCCCGGGTTATCTATCCCGCCGGTGGTAACAAATTCGATCTTATCACCGCTATCGTTATTCACAATACGTCCCTCCACGCTCGAGCTTAACAGGGTAACGCCCTTTGCAGTAATGGACTCACCTAAAATCAGGTCGCCCCGCACCGTCAAAGTAGAAAGCGTTACGTCGTTTGCGCGGATCAGGATATTGCCATCCTCCACGTGCGAATACACGCCCGGCTCGGTGATATACATTTTTACCAGATTATCCATCAAAACTGCAAACTCGGCGCGCGTAATGTTGCTTCCTGGATTGAGATACCCATCTGCGCCCTGCGCATAACCGTTTTCCACGATGGCCGCAACAGTCGGGACCGCCCATGCGGAGACGTCGGCCTTATCGACAAATACATCCAGCACAGCGCCGTCCGCATCTGTCAGCTCAAATGCGCGCGCAAGCACGGTAAACGCCTCTTCGCGCGTGATGTTGTTGTCCGGGTTCAGGTTCGTCCCGTCGCCCTGGAAAATCCCCATCTGGACAGACTTTGCCATGTCGCTGTAATACCATGCGTCTGCGCTGACGTCGCTAAACGCGGAAATATCCGTCTCCTGCGTCGCGCCGAAAGCGCGAACCATGATCGCCGCCATTTCCGCGCGCGTCAGGTTGTTGTCCGGCCTGATCGTCCCGTCGTCATAGCCGCTGAGCAGCCCGTTATTTGCCGCCTTTTGCAGCGCGTCCGTCGCCCAGTTGTCCGGCATATCGGCAAATGAAATCTCCTCTGCAACCGCCGCAACCTGTATCAGGGAAAGCGCAAGGCAAAGCACCACTATGTATGACACAATTTTTTTCATTTTCTTTCCAGCCATGTAGCAC
>DVOF01000069.1 GCA_018713805.1 Candidatus Aphodoplasma excrementigallinarum
CCCCCTGCGGTGCATCTACTGCCATAACCCGGACACGCAAAACATCAACGACGGGCGGGAGATGGACATTGACGAGCTCGTGCGCGATATCTGCGGCTATCGGAACTTTATCAAAACCGGCGGCGTAACGCTCTCCGGCGGGGAGCCGCTCATGCAGCCGCAGGCCGCCGCGGCGCTGCTGCAAAAGCTCAGGCAGGAGGGGATCCATACGGCGCTCGACACGGCGGGCAGCGTCGAGCTGCGCCTGTCCGCGCCTGCGCTGGACGCGGCGGACCTGGTGCTGCTGGACATCAAAGCGCTCGACGACGCGCTTTGCCGCGAAATGACGGAAAAAGGGCCGCAGAACACCTTGCGTACGCTCGGCTATCTGAACACTGCCGGGAAGCCGGTCTGGCTGCGGCATGTGCTCGTGCCGGGCTATACGCTCGATACGCAGCGGCTGACCCGTCTTGCCGAGTTCCTGACGCAGTTTGACTGTATCGAAAAGGTTGAGCTTCTGCCGTTCCACAAGCTGGGCGAGCATAAGTGGAAGGAGCTTGGGCGGCCGTATCTGCTCTATGAAACGAGGGAGCCAACAGCGGAAGAAGTCGAGCAGGCAAAGCAGATTTTTATCAAACAAGGGTTTTCTGTATAAAAAAACGGTGCATCTGCACCGTTTTTTTATTGAGGCCGAATACGCGCCGCCTGATTGACGGCGGTTTCAAACGCTGGTATAATACAAATTAGTTGTAACTGGAGGTGAATCGGCAATGGATGAATGGGCGCTTTTGGGCGCGGCGGCGCACACATATGCCAAAATTTTGAGCCAGAACCTCGTCGGCATTTACGTACACGGCTCCATCGCGTTCGGCTGCTTCAACTGGGATACAAGCGACATTGATTTTATCGTCGTGACCGAGGAGCCGCCTGCGCTGGTGGAAAAGGAAGCGTTGCTTGCATGCCTTTTGTCACTCGACAAATCCGCTCCCCCAAAAGGGTTTGAGATGAGTGTCGTCCTGCGGCGGTACTGTACGCATTTTGTCTACCCCACGCCGTACGAGCTGCACTTTTCCAACGCCCATAAGGCGGCGTGCATGGCGGACAGGGCGGCCTATTGCCAAAGCAGCCGCGGCACAGACAAGGACCTTGCGGCACACTTTACCGTAATTCGCGCCGTAGGCCGCACGCTTTTGGGCGAGGACAAGGCGTACGTGTTCGGCCCCGTGCCCGCCTCCTGCTACGCAGACAGTATCAAAGGCGATGTCACAAATGCGGCCGAGGCCATCGGGGAAAACCCGGTATACGTTATCTTGAACCTGTGCCGCGTGCTTGCGTATATAAAAGAAGGGCTTGTCCTGTCTAAAAAGGACGGCGGCGCTTGGGGCGTAAAAAACCTGCCGCCGAAGTACGGCACAGTGGCGGAGGAGGCCTGCAAGCGCTACGCCGGGCATGCGCCCCGCCCCCTCGACGCGGAGCTTTTACAGGAGTTTGCAGCGTATATGCTCTCACAAATCAATGCAAAACAGGCATAGCCCAATGGCTATGCCCGCTCATTTTCTATTAATCTACCAGCCCGATCTTACGCTTGATTTCCAATAAAATGTCTGCTTCGACGTACTGTCCGCCATATACCTGCCCAAGCTTTACCTCCGGCCGGTTCTCCCCGTGGAAGTCCGACCCGCCGCTGACCATCAGGCCGCGGCCGGCGCATATGGAGCGGCACAGCGCGCTGTATTCCTCCGTCATTGCGCTGTGGTAACACTCAATCCCGTCAAGGCCGTACCCAATCAGCTCGTCAACCAGCGGCGCAAGCTCGTCCGGATTCTTTACCGTCAGGATCGGATGCGCAAAAAACGCGTAGCCGCCCGCCTGCTTGATGATCTCAATGCTCTTTTGCGGCGAAAACCGCTGCCGTTCAATGTACGCCTTTCCCGTTTTGGTCAAATACTTGTCAAACGCCTCCTGCACCGTCGCGATATAGCCCTTCTCCACCATCGCAAGCGCCATATGGACGCGTCCAATACTCGCCATGTCCGCGCCGGGCTTGCGCGCGAGCACCTCTTCTGGCGTAATGTCAAAGCCTAACTCGCACAGGCGCGCAATCATCTGCCCGTTGCGTATGCCGCGCCACTTTTGGAGCTGGTGCACCGCGCCTTGCAGGATTGCCGCATACGGGTCGATAAAATACCCCAAAATGTGCAGCTCCTGCGGATAGTCCGCACTCAGCTCAATTCCGTTCACCACCTCAATCGACAGCCCCTGCGCAGCTTTATGCGCCGCCTCCAGTCCCGCGACCGTGTCATGGTCCGTCACCGCGACCGCGTCAAGCCCGCAGCCTTCTGCATAGCGCACCAGCTCCTCCGGGCGCATGGAACCGTCCGAAGCGCAGGTATGCGTATGCAAATCAATAAATCCTGGCATAACATTCCTCCAAAAACGCCGTTATCCCACATGCGTTTTATTTATCGCCCAACAGTTTGTTCAGCTCCTTGCGGAACGTATCAACGTCCTGGAACCGTCTGTAGACCGAAGCAAACCGGACATACGCCACCTCGTCGAGATTGCGCAGCTTGTCCATCGCCATCTCCCCGATTTCTTTGGTCGTAAATTCCCGCCGAAGCGAGTTCGACATCGAGGATTCGATCTCGTTGACAATTTTGTCGAGTTCCACCGTCGGAACCGGCCGCTTTACGCATGCGCGCATTAGGCCGTTTAATAGCTTGTGCCGGTCAAACGGCTCTCTCGAGCTGTCGCTCTTGATCACGATCAGCGGCACCGTCTCAATTTTTTCGTATGTCGTGAACCGTCCGCCGCAGCTGATGCACTCGCGCCTGCGCCGGATGGAGCTCCCCTCCTCGGTCGGGCGGGAATCGATTACCTTGCTGTCCTCAAATCCGCAAAATGGGCATTTCATGCAGCTTTCCTCCCCATACACAGTGTAAACAACTTTCTATACCATTATACACCATGTATCCGCCGTTTGCAAGCTATCTGCGCGGTTTGTTTACGGGAGCGGGCATATCGACCAGAATAATGTCGTCGCCCACGCGGACAATGTCCTTCCACGGAATCACATAGTCGTCCGCCTTGCTGAAAAACAGCATCTTGCCCGGCCCCGGCACAACAATTGCGTCGATATAGCCGTTTTCAAAGTTGATTTCCACATCGCTCACAAACCCGAGCCGCATCCCCGTTGCGACATTGATGACCTCCTTCTGCCGCAGGTCGCCTGCGCGAAGCATACAACCACCTCCCACTTCTAAGGTATGGGATTTTTGCGCGTGCTATGCCTGTGCACAGGAAATCGGGCATGAAAAAAGCGGACGCAACGCGTCCGCCCATCACAGGCAACCCAAACACTAAGTACTACTCAGCCTTCTTCAAAACCTCTCTGCCGTTATAATAACCGCAGCTGCCACAAACACGGTGCGGCATTTTGAGCTCCTGGCAATTCGGGCACTTCACGAGGTTCGGCGCCTCCAGCTTCCAGTTTGCACGTCTTTTATCTCTTCTTGCTTTTGAAACTTTTCCCTTCGGTACTGCCATGGGATACACCTCCTATTATCGTAAAAAATTACATTTATTTATCATAGAATTTTGATAACACTTCCAAACGCGGGTCAATCTCCTCCCGCTTGCAGCCGCATTCTCCCTCATTTAAGTCCTTACCACACGTTGGGCACAGGCCCTTGCAGTCCTCCCGGCACAAATACCGGACCGGCATACTGATCAAAATGCTGTTGAGCACAATTTCATCAAGCGGGACGCTGTAGCCGCTAAACACAATCACATCCTCGTCCTCCGCCGCCTGCGTGCCCTCCTGGACAAGCGTTTCCTCCATTTTTACACAAAACGCTTCCTCCACCGGCTTCATACACCGCGCACAATTGCTTCGCAGCTTGCCGCTCACATCCGCAACAAGCTCGATTACGCCGTCAATGTTTTTTACGCTGCCGCACACCTCTACGCTTCCGTCAAACGACACCGTAAAACCCATATACTTGACCGGCTCTATGTCGATCTGTCCGCGGAAGCCCTGTTCGCTTCCATCGTTTTTGATAAGTTCCGATAAATTGAGTTCCATCTTTCACCTCATAAAAGCCGCAAGTGATATTATACTAATATTTTATGCGAATGTCAAGGATTTTACAAAGTTTTTTGTCGCATACATATTTTTATCCCTACTGTTCAGGCGCCTGCTGCTGGTCCTGCCCTTCCGTATCCTGTACCTGCGGCGCCTCCGGAGCCTGTTCCGGCGGCGGTGTCGGCGTAGGAGTTTGCGTCGGCGGCGGTGTAGGTGTAGGTGTGGGAGTCGGCGTGGCTGTGCGGGCCGGCGTCCTGGTTGGCGTTCTCGTCGGTGTTGACGCCGGCGTCTCAGTCGGCGGAGGCGTTGTCGTGTTTGGGTCCGGCGTAGGCTGCCCGCTTAAAAGCTGCCGGTTCTCCTCTTCTAACTTTGTCACCTGCTCTTTGAGCGAATTAATCTCCGCATCCTTTTGTTCAAGCTGTATTTTCAGCGCGCTGATATCCTCCGCCTGGCTGGTAAACGCGCCCCCGCCCGTAGAAAAGGCTATCACGCACCAGATGATAAAGATGATCAGCAGTGCGGCGACGATCCCCAATACGATCGCAACCGTTTTGGCCGGGTTTTTGCGCGCCCGGCTGACGCTGCTGTATACGTTCCGTTTTACCATCGCGTTTCCTCCTTTGTGCCCGATTCATCGGCTCCTGGTTTCATGTACGCGTATAGTTTACCACACTTTCGCAAGAAAATAAATACAAATTTTTCTCCTTTACCGTTTCGCCCGTAATCTGCTCAAGCGCGCGTGCATAAAGCGCAAGCTGCGGCGCGTACCGCTTTTTTACTTTTTCTGCGTCCGCCCGGCTATTTACCCGGTCCGTTTTGTAGTCGACCAGCACGAGAGCGCCGTCCTCGTAAAAATAACAGTCGATGATCCCCTGCAGCAAAACCTGCTCGCCCGCCGCGTCCACGCCGGGCAGAACGGAAGCATCGAGCGCAATCTCAAACGGCATTTCCCGCACGATTTTTTGGCTTTTCAGCATACGCTGTCCGAGCGGCGAGGCAAAAAAGCGCGCTATCTTTGCCGCGTCGGCGGCCTCGGCCTGCTGCGGCTTAATGACTTGCCGCTTTACCATATCAGAAATCTGCTTCTCGACCCCTTCCGTATCCAGCGCGCCGCGCAGGTCAAGATTTTGCAGTACAAAGTGGAGCGCGCTTCCCCGCTGCGCCGCGCTGAGCTGCTGCTTTTCCGACAAAAACGCCGGCGCAGCGAGCAGGCCGGTATCGTAGAGCGCTGCCTCGCCTACATCGATTTCGTTGTTGACAATACGTTTTAGCTCCGTCACGGACACCTTTGTCGGTACCTTTTTTACCGAAGCATAAGGGTAGCGCCACCCAAGCGCAGCGCCAATCTCCTCCATCACCTGCGGCTGCGGCGTGTCTTCCTGCACTGTTCCTGCCTGCATCTCCGCCGCAGCAGCATATTCCCATCCAGTATAGAGGCGGAGTTGCGCCTCTGTGTCTGCACACGCAATATGTTCGCCCGCAAAAGCGCGGCACGCCTCATGGCGCAGCGCCGCCGCCCCGACCCAGTCCGACAGCCCCGTCGCCGCGGCGGTATAGTATAGGGGGAGCGTTGCGCCCGGCGCGCGCGCGCCGGACAGCCATTTCTTTTTCGACGATTCCACGCTGCGCGGCGCAAGTGTCAAAATCAGCTTTTCCCGCGCACGCGTCAGCGCGACGTAGAGCACGCGCAGCTCCTCCGACAAAAGCTCAAGCCGAAGCTTTTCTTTGATCGCACGCTTGATAAAGGTGGGGTAGCGGTAGCGGTTCTCACAGTCGATAAAGTCCACGCCGATCCCCAATGTGCTGTGCATAAGCACCGGCTTGCTCAAGTCCTTCACATTGAACCGCTTGGCAAGGCGCGTCACAAACACCACGCCAAACTCCAGCCCTTTACTTTTATGAATGCTCATAATGCGGACAACGTCCTGGTTCTCGCCGAGGATTTTCGCCCCACCCACGTCGCGGTTCGCGTTTTTGACGCGCTCGGCATAGCTCACAAACCGAAACAGCCCCTTCAGGCTCGTCTTTTCATAGCCGCGCGCATATTCGACGAGCAGCTTCAGGTTCGCCTGCCGCTGACGGCCTGCGCTCATCGCTGCGACAAAGTCGTAGTAGCCCGTATCCTGATACAGCGACCAAATCAGTTCATGCACCGGCTGGTACAAAGACCACGCGCGCCACTTTTCCAGCTTTTCCAGAAAGGCGCTGCATTTCTCCGCCAGCGCGTCAGCCCCGCCGGCACAAGTACGCAGCGCGCCATAGATATCCGACGCACTGTCGCGCAGACGGATTTCCAAAAGCTCCGCGTCGTCGAACCCACCAATCGGCGAACGCATTACCGCCAGCAGTTTGATGTCCTGCATGGGGTTGTCAATAATGGCTAACAGCGACAGGACAAGCTCGACCTCCTCGGTGACAAAATAGCCCCCGCCCACATCGGAGAACACCGGGATCCCATAGCTTTGCAATACTTCGGTGAACACCTGCGCATCCACGCTGGGCGAACGCATCAGAATCACCATGTCGCGGTACTGGACGGGACGGTAGCCCGTCTTTTTGTCGTAAATCGGGAAGCCCTCGCGCTTCAACTCCAGAATCCGCCGCGCCACGCGCGCGGCCTCCGCCGCTGCGCCGCCCTGCGCGTCCAGCTCCTCGTCTGTCTCTTCTTCCTCTTCGCCGCCGAGGATATGTATCTCCGCCGGGCCGCCCGCCGCCTCATGCGGCGGATAATCCGCGCCGAGGTTGAGCGCCTCCTCCGCGTCGTAATCGATTTCCCCAACGAGCTGGGAAGCGGTCTGGGAAAAAATAAAGTTTACGGCGTCAATGACCTCTTTCCGGCTGCGGAAATTCCGCGACATGATAACTTTGCGATTACCGCCTTCCTCCGCCGAATAGGTATCCTTTTTCTGTTTAAATAGAAGCGGGTTCGTGTGCCGGAAGCGGTAGATGCTCTGCTTGATGTCGCCGACCATGAAGATATTGTCGCCGCGCGCAATCAGCGAAAAGATCGTCTCCTGCAATTCATTGGAATCCTGATATTCGTCCACGAGAATCATATTGTACTTTTCCTGCAAACGCCGCGCAGCCGCTGACAGGACGATTGTCCCATCCTCTTTTTTCTCAGTCAGCGCACGCAGGCAGAGATGTTCTACATCGCCGAAGTCGAGGATGCCGCGCTGCTTTTTCAGCTCAAAAAACCGTGCTTCCAGCTCCGCCGCAATGCGGCACAGAGCGCGCACCTGCCGGGCGGCATAGGCAGACTCGGCCCGGATGCCCGCCTCGTCGGAATAATAAAAGTCGAGCGCGAGCTTTGCCATCTGCTTTTTCACCGCCTCGCGCCGCTCCGCGACGGGGGTCTTGACCTCGTCCGGCGTTTTCGCCTTCGCGCGCCCGCCCGCCGCAGGCTTAAACGCACGCACTTTCGCCGCAAGGGCGTCATAGTCCGCCGCTTTCAGCGCGGCCTTCATGTCGAGCAGCGCAGATTCGTCGAGTGCGAGCGGAGCCTGGTAGCTTGCCATTTCTTCCGTTTCCCGCGCATAGGCGAGCGCGTCGCGCACGCTCTGGATACACCCGTCCAGCACAGTGTCCGTGCTTTGGCGCACGACCTCGCCCCACGGGCCGGAAAACACGCCGTCTTCACACGCATACATGTCAACGCAATTTTGCATCCACGCCTCATAGTCCGGCATGGTGCGGATAAAGCTGTGCAGGCGCAGCACCACCTCGGTCAGCGCAGCGTCGCCGCGCGTCTGCGCATAGCACTCCAGCAGGCCGTAAAACTCCTCGTCATTTTCTTCATACAGGCGCGCAAACAGCTCCTCCGCCGCCTGCTCGCGCAGGAGCTCGGCCTCGTTTTCATTTGCAATGGAAAAGTCCGGGTCAATATCGAGCATGTGGAAGTTTGCGCGCACGACCTTCAGGCAAAACGCGTCAATCGTACAGATGTCGGCGCGTGCGAGCAGGACGAGCTGGCGTGCAAGACGCCGGTCGCCCGGGTGCTCTTCCAGCCGCTTTTTCATCTCGTCGGCAATCTCCTGCTTCATCTTTTTGGCCGCCGCCTCTGTAAACGTCGTCACCAGCAGGCCGTCGATATCCGTTTTCCCATCTGCGACAAGGTTGACAATCCGCTCGACGAGCACAGCCGTCTTACCCGAGCCGGCCGCCGCCGCGACGAGCAGGTTGCACCCCTCGGTCTCAATCGCTTTTTTTTGTTCATCTGTCCAGTTGACTGCCATTGCCTTCCCCTCTCTGCCGCGCCGGCTTACACTCTGTTTTCGCCGAGCTTTTCCCAAACCTCAGCTGCCTTGACCTTGCCGCATTTCCGGTACCCGTTCCCGGGACGCGACACGTCGAATTTACATACGCTCTTGTACGCACAGTACGAGCACGGCGACTGTTCGCCGTTTTTGTACGGCGCAATGTCAATTTTCCCATGCAGGATACTGTCGCCGATCTGCCGCAGCGTTCCCTTCACATAGTCGGACAGCACGCGGAACTGCTGCATCGTCGCCACGGACGAGTTGATCCGGATACTGCCGTTTTTATTCATTTTGACCGGCAGAAACGCCGACCCTTCGCGGTAATTGCGGTCCATGTCCGCAATCACGCCTTCGTCATTCAGCACAAGGCCGTCGAGCTTCATGCTCTCCTGCACCGCGGCCGCAGCCTCCTCCTCCGACATGGGGCCAGCCGCCGCCGTCATCGGCTCCTGTATGCGGAAGTACAGCATCCCTGCGGGCTTTGCGCCGCGTTTCTGCTGCATGGCCGCGTCGAGGTAGACAACAAGCTGCAAGTCGAGCTTGTGATATATATTTTCCAGGCTGAAGGTTTTGGAACCGGATTTATAGTCGATCACACGGTAATACGTCCCGTCCTCCGTTTCGCATGCGTCTACGCGGTCGATCAAGCCGTGGATTTTGAGCTTTTTCCCGCTCGTCAGGTCGACGACCACCGCGCGGAGCTGCCCGTCGCTGCCAAACCGCACCTCGCTCCCGACCGGCTCGAACCGGCCGGCCGCAATGTGCAGTACGACAAGCTTTGCGCAACGCACCAGGCTGCGCTTGAGCCGCAGGAGCAGGTACTGCGTCGCCTTCCCCATCAGGGGCGAGCCGGCGAAAATCCCCTCGCACAGTTCGTCAATAATCGTCGTGACCGCCGCTTCGCAGTAATCTTCATCGATCTCGCGCCACGCCTTGCCCTCCTGCATGATTCGCTTCGTAAACGCTTCTAACACGGCGTGCAACAGGCTCCCAATGTCGGGCGCGCCGAGCTTTAAAACCTTTCTCTCCTTTGCCTTCAGCGTATATTCGATAAAATAGGAAAACGGGCACTGGCTGTAGCGTTCCAGACGGCTCACGCTCGTGTTGAGCCCGCTGTGGTAAAGCTGCGCCATCTGCCGCTCTGGCAGCTGCTGCGCAGCGTTCGTGTATACGGCTGCGCGCTGCAAAAGCGCAGTCCGCTCCCGATACGGCTCCTGCTCCCGGTACCATTGGAACACACCGCTCCAAAGCCCGCGCACACGCCCCGGCGCCGCG
>DVOF01000070.1 GCA_018713805.1 Candidatus Aphodoplasma excrementigallinarum
AGATGTGTATAAGAGACAGTTTCTATGTTAAACGCATATCAGGAGGACTTTGTAAGGTACCTCGACGAGGAGCGCCACCTTACGGAAAACACATTGGCGTCGTACCGGCGCGATGTGGAGCAGTACATAGCCTATTTGGAGAGCCGGAACATCCGCGATATTCAAAAGACGAACAAAACGGTGATTCTGACGTACCTGCTCTCTCTGCAAAAGCAGGGGAAGGCCACGTCGACCATCTCGCGCCGGCTCGCGTCTCTGCGGTCGTTTTACGGGTATTTGAACCGCAGCGGCCAGATCAAGGCTGACCCGACGCTTGGGCTGGAAACACCGAAAGTGGAAAAGAAGCTGCCGCAGATTTTGTCGACGCAGGAGGTCGAGCGCCTGCTGGAGCAGCCGAAGTGCGTTGACCGGAAGGGCTACCGCGACAAGGCCATGCTCGAGCTGTTGTATGCGACGGGAATCCGTGTCAGCGAGCTGATTGCGCTCGATTTGGACGATTTGAACATCTCCATGGGGTTTTTAAAATGCCAGAGCGGGCGGGAGCGCGTCATCCCCCTTGGGAGCATTGCGCTGAATGCGTGTGTGGAGTACATAGAGAACGCAAGGGGCCTTCTGGTCCGGGATGAAAACGAAAAGGCGCTGTTTGTAAATTGCAACGGGCACCGGCTCACGCGGCAGGGCTTTTGGAAGATTGTGAAGCAGTACAAGTCCCAGGCGGGAATCAAGGGCGAGCTTACGCCGCATACGCTGCGCCACTCGTTTGCGGCGCACCTGCTGGAGAACGGCGCGGACTTAAAGTCCATCCAGGAGATGCTCGGCCACAGCGATATTTCTTCGACGCAGGTTTATTCCCAGCTTTTAAAGAGCCGCATCAAGGAAGTCTACCAAAAGGCGCACCCGCGCGCGTAAGATTATGCAAATTTTTATAGAATTTTGCCATTTGCTGTTTAAAGAGGCAGAATCCCGGGTAGAAATAGAGTTGGGGCGTAATTTGGTGGAATTTGATTGGAGGCGGTATCTGTGGATATCATTGAAAAAATTTTGAACAACGTTGAGAAAACGGCCAAAACAGTCGTTCAAAAGTCGAACGACGTGGTTGAAATCACAAAGCTGAAAATCGCAATCAGCAATGCAGAAGCTGAAGCGGAAACGCTGGTCAAAGAGGTGGGCCAGCTCGTGTATGAGGCCTACCGGAGCGGCGAGGGAAGCCCGGAGCTTGTCGAGGAGAAGTGTGAGAAGATCGACGAGCTGCGCAAGGACATCGAGGACAAGCGGAACCAGTTTGCCAAGCTCCGCAACTTAAAGCGCTGTCCGGATTGCGAGTATGAAAACGAAGCTGACGCGGTCTATTGCTGCAAATGCGGCCAAAAGCTGCCTGAAGGCGAGGAGGTAGACGATATGCCGGAGGGTACAGAGCAGAAGGAAGACGTTGTGATTGATGCAGAGCAGGACGACAACGCGGACAAAGAATAGACGCAGTATAAAGGCAGGCGGGTATCCGCCTGTTTTTTTATTTTATCCGCGGAGATGGATGTGCTCTTTTCCCCATTTATTTCTTGCAATTTGCGGGGAAATATGATATAGTTAGACGAATTTTTATACTGCGAGGGGAAAAGCATGGAAGGAATCATTGCACAAATAGAAGCAGTCAACAAGGTCATAAACGACTTTGTATGGGGGCCGCCGATGTTGGCTCTGCTGATTTTTACGGGCATTTACCTGACGGTTCGGACGGGGTTTTTCCAGGTCACGCACTTCCGCCATGTGCTGAATCATACGGTTTTAGCAATTTTTAAAGACAAGAAGGTCGTAAAGACAAAGGACAAGAAGGCGATCTCCCAGTTTCAGGCGCTTTCCACCGCTTTGGCGGCGACTGTCGGCACGGGCAACATAGCCGGCGTTGCGACTGCGATTGTCTCGGGCGGGCCGGGTGCGGTGTTCTGGATGTGGGTCAGCGCGTTTTTCGGCATGATGACGGTATACTCGGAAAATGTGCTCGGTATCTTTTACCGCATCAAAAACGAAAAAGGCGAATGGGCGGGCGGCCCGATGATGTATCTGGAAAGGGGGTTGCACCAGAAGTGGCTGGCCGTGATTTTCTCCATATTCTGTCTTGGCGCGTCCTTTGGGATCGGCAATATCGCGCAGATTAACTCGATTTCGACTGCGCTGCATACTTCGCTGCACATCCCATATGCGGTCACAGGCATTGTCATTGCGGCTATCATTGCATTTGTGATATTGGGCGGGCTGAAGCGGATTGCCTCCGTGACGGAAAAGTTTGTGCCGTTTATGGCGTTTTTCTATATCATTGGCGCGCTTGCAAGTATTATCATGAACTATCAGAATATTGGAAGCGCATTTGGGATGATTTTTACCGGAGCGTTCAACTTGCAGGCAGTCGGCGGCGGTATCCTCGGCACTGTGATGGCAAATGCGATCCGTTATGGGCTGGCGCGCGGCGTGTTCTCAAACGAGGCGGGGCTCGGCTCCTCTGTCATGGTGCATTCCTCGTCGGATGTAAAGGAACCGGTCAGACAGGGGATATGGGGCATTTTTGAAGTGTTTTTTGATACGATCGTCATCTGCACGCTCACCGCGCTTACGATTCTTACATCAGACGTGTATATCAATGGGACGGGGCTGACCGGGACGGCGCTTACCATGTCGGCTTTCTCGGAAAACTTTGGGCCGTTCGGCGGTGTTTTTACATCCATAGCCATCCTGTTGTTTGCGTTTTCGACGATCCTTGGCTGGTCGTTTTACGGGCAGCGCGCGGCAGAGTATTTAGGCGGGCTGAAATTGGTTCCGGTCTATAAAGTCATTTTCGTCATTGTCGTATTGATCGGCGCGATGTCGAGCGTGCAGGTCGTATGGGACATATCCGACACGCTCAATGGGCTGATGGCGCTGCCAAACCTGATTGGCGTGCTGTGTCTCTCGCCTGTGGTAATCAAAATTACAAAAAATTATGCCGCAAGGTATTTTAAAGGGGAGAAGATAGCCCCCATTTTATCTGCTGAAGACGAAAAGAAGAAATAATGCAGAAAACGGCGCAGGATTTCTGTGCCGTTTTCTTTTTTTGCATTACTCTGTCTTCAGCCCCTGCGCTTCGTCCATCATCAGTTCGACAAATATACCGTATCCGCGGGTCGGGTCGTTGACAAACACATGTGTCACCGCGCCGATGAGCTTTCCGTCCTGTAGAATGGGGCTTCCGCTCATGCCCTGTACGATACCGCCGGTTTTTTCGATCAGCCTTTCATCTACGACGTGGAGAATCATGCCTTTCGCATCCGTACTGTTCGTCATAACTTTTTCGATTTCTACGTCATATGCCTGTGGCTCGCCGCCGTCGATTGCGGACAGGATTTGCGCGCTGCCTTCCCTGACTTCAAAGCGCGTTCCGATCTTGACGGGTTCCGCTTTGCTGACTTTGGAAGGGTCGCAATAGCCGTATACGCCGAGATGGGAGTTTTCGACGATAACGCCGATATCCTCGTCGGCAAATACGCCGCGCAGCTCGCCCGGCGTCCCCTTCTTCCCGGGTTCCACCGATGAAACCGTGCAGTTGGTGATGCTGCCCTGTGACACGGTCAGCAGCTGCCCGGTATCAACGTCGGATATCCCGTGCCCGAGCGATGCATAGACGCCGGTGTCCGGTTTGACGAACGTCATAGTCCCAATCCCGGCCGTGCTGTCACGGATCCATGCGCCGATTTTGTAGTGCCCTTCTGAAAATACGGCGGCAAGCTGGACGCTTTGCACTTCGCCGCCGCGCTCGTACTCGAGCGTAAAGCTATCACTACGGCGCTCGTCCACCAGGCTGGAAAAGTGGTCGCTGTCCGTGATGGCGATCCCGTCGATTTTGGTGATGGTGTCACCTACTTGCAGTCCTGCGTCCTTTGCCGGCGCGTACGTTTCCCCGTTTTCTGTTTCCACAGAGGAAAGCGCAACGAGCAGGACGCCGTCTGTGTGGATTTTGATCCCGATGGTTTCGCCGGAAGGTATGACCGTATCGGCGTCGATGACGTCGACGGACATGGTCTTGAGCGGCAGTACGCCGAGGAATTTGAGCTCGATGTCGTACTTGCCCGCTACCTCCGTAAACAGCGTCAGATTGCCGTCTTCCTCGCTTGCAAGCGCGCTGCCTCCTGCGCTGACCGCGCTGCCGTTGCCGCTCGGCTTTAAATTGGAGGAAACAAGGCTGCCGATATTGATGCTGCATTCGGCGCCTTTTGCAACAGCGAGATGGTCCGGGAGCGTTTGGTGAAGCCTTATGCCGCAATAAACGAAAGGCGACAGGAGCAGAAGCAATGCCAGTACAAAAACGATACTTTTTTTGTGTGACAAAGACTTCACTTCCCAAGCTGTTTTTTTGAAAGCGTTTCGCTTTCGTATTTAACTTAACCAAACGAAGCGGCAGCTATACAGTCAATAAAAGCGGCAATAAGCAGGATTTAAGCGCCATGTCAAATAAAAACCAAACTAAAATTTTATGTAAAAGCTGGTTAAAAAGAAGGGGGGATCTGGAAAAGCGCCGCGCTGCGCGGACACGTATGTTGCACGCACATAAATGGGAAAATCCGCCGGCGTTGGTGCGGCGGATTTTCTGCACATGTTTGGAAGACAACTATAAATTTCCCTATTTTCTCATATAGTTTAAGTCATCCATGACCCGGCCCATGCTGCGGAAGGCGGCGCAGGCCTGTTTTTTCACGCGCCTGCGCTGGCGCGGCGTGACCGGGTCGAACAGCAGCATGGCCGCCGTGCCGACGGCTGCGCCTGTGATCAGTCCCTTGACAAAACCCATGTGACTCATTTTCCTCGCTCCTTTTGCATAAAAATAGTATAAGCTTACGGACTGCAATCGTTTTTGGTTGGCAGTGTTCAGCACAGTTAGTATGTGAAATTTCTATAAAAAAATAAACGATTTTTAAAATCGTTGAAAAAAGTCTTTTATTTCCGGGCAGGGCTTGCTATAATAATATAAGTGTTATGTCGCGGCAAAGGATGTGTTGACTTGGCGAGAAATCTGAAAGAAAATGGAATGGGGACGCAGACCTTTCTCTGGGGCGCGGCCATTGTCGCGTTTTCACATATATTGGTGAAAGTGATCGGGGCCGTGTTCAAAATCCCGCTCGACCGGTTTATTTTGCATGACGAAGGTATAGGCATCTATAATGCTTCCTATACAATTTATAACTGGTTGTTTGTGCTTTCAACGGCTGGGCTTCCGGTTGCGATCTCAAAGATGGTGTCGGCGGCATGTGCGACCGGCAACTACAAAGAAGCGAACCGAATCTTTCGGATTGCAAAAGTTTTAATGTTTTGTCTCGGGTTAGGCGGCGCTCTGCTGTTATTTTTTGGCGCAGGTTTATTTTCCGAACTTATTCATGTGTCGTCAACGAAATATTCCATTATGGTGCTCGCGCCGAGCCTGTTTTTTACCGCCATGATGTCGGCTTACCGCGGCTATACACAGGGCATGAATAATATGATTCCCACAGCAGCGAGTGAGATTGTCGAGGCGCTCGGTAAACTCTGTGTTGGATTGGGGCTTGCGTCGTATTGCATTGGCATGGGGGTTGAATATGGCGTGGCAGGCGCAATTGGCGGCGTGACAATCGGAACGGCGTGTGGTTTTGTGCTCTTGTGGATTTATAATAGAGTTATTCAACGCAGATTAAAAAGACAACCCGTTTTATCTAATGGGCGCGTACAGACGAAAGGCGCTCGAGCTATATTGAAGCAACTAATTGTAATTGCATTCCCTGTGACGCTCGGCGCATCGGTTTTTACTTTGTCATCCCTCATTGACACCGTAATGATAAATAATCAGCTTGCGGCACTTGGATACAAAGAAATGGAGTGTGCAAGTTTGTTCGGGTATTTGAGCCGGGCGGTGACCATGTTTAACGTTCCGCCAACGGTGATAGCGGCGATCTCGATCAGCGTTGTGCCGGCAATCTCGGCGGCAATCAGCACCGGGCAGCGGCACCGGGCAGTTGAAACGGCGAAATCGGCGCTGCGGATTACGATTTTGTTTTCGTTCCCGTGCGCGGTCGGGCTGAGCGTGCTGGCGGAGCCGATTTTCCAGTTTGTATACGGCGACGCGGCTCATTCGTTTTTGCTCAACGTTATGGGGCTTGCGGTTGCCTGTGTGACGCTGGTGCAGACGGGGAATGCGGTTTTGCAGGCGTATGGCAAGGTGTGGACGCCAGTAATTAACATGGCGGTTGGCGGCGTGGTAAAGGTGGCCGTAAACCTGCTGCTTGTCAGCCAGCCGGCAATCAACATCAACGGCGCGCCGATCGGCACGTTTTTGTGTTACTTCACTGTAATGGTGCTGAACCTGCTTGCCATTAAAAAGGTGACGGGCGTCACATACGAGTTTTCCGACTTTGTCATCAAGCCGCTGTTTTCCATCTTAGTAATGGGCGCAGCGACAATGATCACGTACGATTTTGTACTCCGGGCAGGCATGCACTACCTTTTTGCGATGGGCGCGGCGATTTGTGTTGCCGTGATCGTTTACGGTGCGATGATCCTGCTGGTGCGCTGCATCAAAAAAGAAGACCTGCTGCTGGTTCCGCGCGGGGAGAAAATTTATGGCGCTTTGAAACGGCTCCATTTGATGAAATAAAAAAGCAAATTTCCTGCGCAGCGCATTTGGCGCGGCGTATGGGGGAAAAGGTGATATATCATGCAAAAGAAAAAATATTCAATCGAGGACTTGCTCTCGATCCTGCGCCGGCTGCGCGGGGAGGATGGCTGCCCGTGGGACCGGGTGCAGACGCACGACTCCATCAAAAACTGTATGATCGAAGAGTCGTACGAGGCCATTGACGCGCTTGAAAAGGGCGACGACAAGATGTTTGCCAACGAGTTGGGCGATTTGCTGTTCCAGGTCGTGTTTCACTCCGTTTTGGCGGAGGAGCGCGGTGCGTTTACCTTTGACGACGTCGTGTATGAAATCAGCCGGAAAATGATCGACCGGCATACGCATGTGTTCGGGGCGGACCAGGCGGCGGATGAGAAACAGGCGCTTGAAACATGGGAAGCGAATAAAAAAAAGGAAAAGCGGTTACACTCCCAGACAGAGGCCATGCGCGACGTGGTAGCCGCCCTGCCTGCGCTGATGCGCGCACAGAAGGTTCAAAAGAAGGCGGCGGACGTGGGGTTTGACTGGAACGACATTCACGGTGCGATGGATAAGGTGCGCGAAGAGGTAGACGAGCTGTCGGAAGCGATTGGACAAAACGACGCGGCGCACATGGAGGAAGAGCTGGGCGATTTGCTGTTTGCGGCCGTGAATGTGGCGCGTTTCCTGCACGTCAGCAGCGAGGAGGCGCTGCGGCATGCGACGGACAAGTTTATCGACCGGTTTGACACGGTAGAGCAACTTGCACAACAAAGTGGAAAAATTTTGTCAAAAATGACGCTCGAAGAGCTGGAAAGCCTGTGGCAGCAGGCAAAAACCGAAAAAAAATAAAAAATATTTTCGAA
>DVOF01000001.1 GCA_018713805.1 Candidatus Aphodoplasma excrementigallinarum
CGCCCGTAATAAAAGCGGACGAGCGGGCCAACCTTCGCGCCCGTGTGCAGCATAATGCGTTTTACACCCATTTCCCGCATTTTGATATCGACAAGATTCATCAACGACTTGCCCACACCGTTGTTCTGGGAGCTGACCCGGACGCCAAACCGGCTCAGGTAGGCCGTCTTATTCTCCAAATCGACCTCTACGCGCACGCTGCCGACCGGTACGTCGTCCATAAAGGCGACGAGCACAAGCTTTGTGTCGATATCGCGCTTGATGTCCTCCTTTGTTTCGGACAACGCCTGTATCTTGTCGTTGCCAACCATCTGGGCGTATTTTTGAAACGCCTCGTGTGTAATTTGTTCAATCGCGTCGATGTCGTCATACGTTGCGGCGCGCACTTCAAACCCAAGTCCCATGTCTATGCCTCTTTTCTGCGGCGCGCCATGCGCCGCGCTGTGTTATGCCATGACCGTCGCCATGACCGCCTTCTGTGCGTGCAGCCGGTTCTCCGCTTCGTCAAAGATGACCGACTGCGGCCCGTCAATGACGTCCTCTGTGACCTCGTAGCCCCGGTATGCCGGCAGGCAGTGCAAAAAGATTGCATCCGACTTCGCCTGTGCAAAGCGCGCCGCGTCGATCTGGTACGGCGTGAAAATTTTGAGCCGCTCGGCCTTTTCGGCCTCCTGGCCCATGCTGACCCACGTGTCCGTATATACGACGTCCGCGCCGGCGATTGCCGCCTCCGGGTCGGTCGTGAGTAGCACATTGCTCCCGCTCTGCTTTGCGTCCTCTTTTGCCTGTGCGACAACCTCCGCGTCGCAGGCATAGCCCGCCGGCGTTGCAACGGCAATGTCCATCCCAACCTTTGCGCAGCCGTATAAAAGCGAATGCGCCATGTTGTTCCCGTCGCCCAGGTAGGCGAGCTTCAATCCCTCCAGTTTGCCTTTGTGCTCGTACACCGTCAGCAAGTCGGCCAGCACCTGGCACGGATGGAGCAGATCCGTCAGCCCGTTGATGATCGGGATTGACGCATACTTTGCCAGGTCGAGCACGTCGCTGTGCGCGTACGTGCGGATCATGATACCGTCGAGGTAGCGCGACAGGACGTTCGCCGTGTCGTAAATGCTCTCGCCGCGGCCGAGCTGGATGTCGGCTGAGCTGAGAAACAGCGGATACCCGCCGAGCTGCGTCATACCGACCTCAAACGAAACACGCGTGCGCGTCGACGATTTGGTAAAAATCATCCCGAGCGTTTTCCCCTTCAAGAGCGGGTGCGGGATACCGTTTTTCAGCTCTGTTTTGAGCTGGATTGCGAGCTTTAACAGCCCTTCGATCTGCTCTTTGCTGTAGTCGTGTAAACTGATAAAATCTTTCATAGCTTGATTCCTTTCTTTAATAAAATACGCAAACTCTATTTTACAAGTTGCTTGTCACGTCGTCCAGCGCCGCGATAAACGCGTCAACGTCTTCCTTTGTGACAATCAGCGGCGGCAGGATACGCAGCGTCGTCGCCGTGTTGCCGCACAGGATATGCCGTGCAAACAGCGCGTCGTTGACCGCTTTGACAAGGCCGCCCTTGTACTCCACGCCCAGCATCAGCCCCACGCCGCGCACCTCGGCGATTTTGTCCGGATAGTTCTTTGCCAGCGCGCAGAGCTTTTCTTTTAAATACGCGCCAACCTCGGCCGCATGCTCGACCACCCCTTCGCGCTCGATAATGTCGAGCACCGCGCAGCCTGCCGCGCTGGAAAACGGGTTGCCGCCAAAGGTCGAGCCATGGTCGCCCGGCTCAAAGGCGCAGAACGCTTGTTTCGCGCACACCGCGCCAATCGGCACGCCGCCGCCCAGCGCCTTCGCCAACGTGAAAATGTCCGGCTCCACACCGTAATGCTCGTACGCAAAAAGCTTTCCCGTCCGGCCGATTCCGGTCTGCACCTCGTCAAAAATCAGCACAATGCCTTTCTCGTTACACAGGGCGCGCACCTTTTGGAGATATTCCTCCCCACACGGGTGTACGCCGCTCTCGCCCTGAATCGGCTCAAGCAGGATTGCCGCCGTCTTATCCGTGACCGCTGCCGCAAGCGCGTCAAAGTCGCCGATCGGTACGTGGACAAACCCGGGCGTAAGCGGGCGGTACGGCTTCTGGTACTTCGGCTGGCCCGTCGCCGCCACAGTTGTCAGCGTCCGCCCGTGGAACGAATCCGTCAGGGTGATAATCTCGCTCCGCTCCGGTTTCCCCTGCTTGTAGAAGTAAATTTTCGCCAGCTTGATTGCGCCTTCGTTCGCCTCCGCGCCCGAATTGGCCAAAAATACGCGGTCCGCGCATGAACGCTCCACAATCATTTTTGCAAGGCGCGCCTGCGGCTCGATATAATACAGGCTCGAGGTGTGCAAAAGCTTGCCCGCCTGCTCCTGCAAAGCCTTTACAAACGCAGGGTGCGCGTAGCCGAGCGCGTTGACCGCAATGCCGGCAAAAAAGTCCGTGTAGGCATTGCCCTCCGTGTCGTAGAGCGTGATTCCTTTGCCGTGGTCGAACGCGACGTTTCGCCGCTGCCCAAAGGTATTCATATAATACGTTTCATCCATTTGTTTGATCTCTTGCAGATTCATAGCGCACCTCCGTGTCCGGCGTGATAAGATTTTATA
>DVOF01000071.1 GCA_018713805.1 Candidatus Aphodoplasma excrementigallinarum
GATGTGTTCAACATCCTGCTGCAAATCCTGGAAGACGGTATCCTGACCGACTCGCAGGGACGGCGCGTCGACTTCCGCAATACGGTCATCATCATGACCTCGAATATCGGCGCACGGCTGATTACGGCAGAAAAGGGCCAGACGCTTGGCTTCTCTGCACCGAGCGAGGACGCGGAAGAGAAAAACTACGAAAAAATCAAAGAGGATGTGCTCGGCGAGCTCAAGAAGCACTTCCGTCCGGAGTTTTTGAACCGGATTGACGATATCATTGTGTTCCACCAGCTCACTGAGGACGAGATCAAGCAGATCGCATCCTTGATGCTCTCCACGCTGACAAAGCGGCTGGCGGAGAACGGCATCACGGCGACGTTCACGGACGAGGCTGTGGCGCAGATCGCGAAGGAGGGCTTCGACCCGGTATACGGCGCAAGGCCGCTGCGGCGGGCCATCCAGTCAAAGATTGAGGACCTGCTGGCAGAAAAGATGCTCGAAAACAACATCAAGGAGGGCGACAGCGTTACCGTCGGCGTCGAGGACGGCAAGCTGGCTGTCGTATAATGCATACAGGAAAAACCACCGGCTTAAAAGGCCGGTGGTTTTTTTATGGCACAATACAACACAACAGCAACCGGGTACAAAAATAAGCGTCCCGCCCAAACAGGCAGGACGCCTATCTCTATAAAATTAGGGGGGTATGCCGGCCGCCCCATCCCGGCCGGGCGGACGGCACGCACGCTTTACGCCAACGCCTTGCCGAGCGCCATGCACGCCGCGTTTGCCTCGTCGTCCGGCGCCTCGTTGCAAATCACGCTCTCGCACGCCAGCACAGCGCCGTCGCTACGGCAGGTATCCTCCCACGTGCGCATCCACTCGCCGTCGCCCCAGCCGTACGAGCCGAACAGGGCGATCTTTTTCCCGTTCAGCTTTGGCTCGCACACGCTGAACATCGGCGCAAACTCGTCTTCCTCGAGCTGTTCCGCCCCCATGGAAGGGCACCCGAACGCAACTGCGTCGTATTCGTCCATTTTGCCGGCGTCAAACTCCGACGCAGTGAGCAAATCCACCTCTGCGCCCGCTTCCTTTGCGCCTGCCGCCACCTGCGCCGCCATGGCCTCTGTGTTACCTGTACCGCTCCAATAAACAACTGCTACTTTACTCATGCTTTTGACCTCTTTTCTCTAAAATTCAATCTCATGCAGCCACGGTGAGCTGCCGGACTGTTTTCCCCTCATGATAGCGCCGCGCATAGATTTCGCGGCACTTCTGAAACTGTGCAAACCGGCGCTGCGCCTCGCATACGTTGCCGTATACCTTCCAGCAGCCGCTGCACTTGCAGTTTTTCCCGCCGTTGCGGATAAACCCGATCACGTCGCCGAGCGGATAGCCCAAAAAGATCCCGATCTCGTGCGGGAAGCCCTCCCCCTCCTGAATCCTTTGCCGCAGGTGTGCGAGCGCATACTCCGGCGCGGCAGACGTATACCCATACGCGGCGAGGAACCGCGCCACGCCGGGCCGGCGCAGGTCAGCGCACAAATGCGACCTGCGGCACACGTAGACAAGCGCCCTTCCGCCGCAAAAGCGCAAAGCCGTCAAAAAAATCCCCTTTTCCTGAAGCTGGGCGTTCCACTCCGCAAGCTGGCGCGAGAGCTCCTCGCGGGAAACCGCAAAGCAAAACAGGCTCGCCGTCTTGAGCGAGGCCAGCGTCGGCGCACAGTGTGCGATCAGGTATTTTTCCACAGCGCGTCCCTCCTTCAGTTTGCCACAGCGCGGTACTCCGTCAGCGCCGCGCGTAGGGCTGTCGCGCTGCTCGTATGGATTTTTGTGACCGGGATACTGTTCTTTTTTGCCTCTTGGGTCACGCTCAGCACCATTTTGTGCGACACGGTGCTGATGAACAAAATCAGCAAATCGGGATAGCCCATCTTTTTCCGAAGCGAGCCGTTTTCCTTTGTAAAAACTTTGGCTTTAAAGCCGTGCTCCTTACAGATCGTCTCGTACTGGTTGGCCATCCGTTCGTTGCCGCCTACAATTACTACGCTCATGTGCATCTCCTTTCCACTGGAAACTGTATGGTTTTTGCTTTGGCCCTGCCGGCCGCCGCATCATTTGCATATCGTTAGTTTTAACTAACTATAGGCGAATAAAAATACGGGTTATTCGCCCATTATCTCTTTGTTAGTTTTGACTAACCATTGACAGTTTACTACATTACACAAAGAAAGTCAAGTAAATTTTTATATTTCTTTTCCTTTTGCTCCTATGTTTTACAACGCCGCTTTTTGTCCCATTGTAAGCTTATCCACAAACCCGGCGGAATATTCCCGCTCCCTTTGCAAATAATAGCAGCAAGGAGGGATATCGCATGCACTATTCAAATTTGCACGAGCTTATCACGCACAGCCAAAGCAGCCGGGCGTTTTTCCTCTCACTTCCACGCGCGGCGCAATGCGCGCTGCACGGCTACGGCGAGCACGTCCATTCAGCCGCAGAGCTGCACGCCGCGGCGCGCGCAGTGCAGAGCGTCGCGCATGTGGCGCGGCTTGGCGGGTGGGACGCCACAAAATAAAACGGCAGCGTAGGCTTTTTTGTCCTGCGCTGCTTACTCCTGCTTTTTGCCGTCTTCAAACAATTGCTCAATGGAAATATCCAGCACCTTGCTGATTTTCCATAAAGTGTACGGGCTTACGCCCTGCACGATTTTCTCGCTTTCCAGATTCCCAATCGTCGAGGTAGAGACATTCGCCAGCTCCGCCAGCCGCTCCTGCGTAATTTTATCCCGCCTCGAGCGGTTCAGATTGTAAAGCTGTCTCTGGTATTTGATCCTCTTCCCGATTGCGCGGTAAAACGCTTTCTCCTCATCATTCATGAGAATATCACCTCCTGAATGATATTCTCACACAGTTAAGCAATATTATCCATAGAGTGACCTTGACAATTTGTCATTGCCAATGATGTCTCTATCCTGTTACCGCAAGACGCATACCGTCACCTCAGCGGTAGATGACGGTGTTTTTCACAAAGGGGAACAGATAATACAGCACCTTTACCTTGCAGTCGGAAAACCCGAGAAATTTCGCCCACGTATGGTCGGAAAAAAAGTTGAGCCGCAGCGGCCCTTCCTGCCGGACCATGTCCTCATGCAGCCGCAGCGGGTACAAAAGCGCGGCGCAATGCGGCTCCACAAGCGTGGATACGGACGGCACGACGGAGATCTGGTGCCGGCCGACGCGGTCAAGCTCGGCAATCACCCGGCAGAGCTTTTCCATGGGTTCGATATGTTCGAGCAGGCCAAACGTCAGTACAAGGTCAAAGCTTTTGTCTGCGAAGGGAAGCGCCTGCGCGTCGGCCTGCACAAAACGGAAGTTTTCTTGCTCGATGGTATACGGTTTGATATCGACGCCGTATACCTCGTATTTGTCCGTGTCGCTCAAAAACTGTACCGCGTCCATCCCGTTTGCGCACCCGACCTCAAGAATCCGGTACTTTTTCTGCTCTGGCAGCGACAAAAGCCGCATTGCCGCGGAGAACCGGCGCTTTTTCAGCCCGTAGGAAAGCTTCTTCTTCCAAAACGAGTAAAACCTGCTCCTGCCTACGATCATGGCGTTCCTCCCCTCAACAAAATTCATCAGCAACATCTATTTTAGTACAAATATTTACTAATGTCAATAGTAAATATTTGTACCATGTTATAATAATACATAAATTGTAAGGCGGGCGGTTATTCATGGATTATATTGAACGGATGCGAAATCTTCGCCAAGATCATGATTATACACAGAAATATGTTGCCACCGTGCTTGGGACGTCCCAGACCATGTACGCACGTTATGAGCGCGGCGCAAATGAACTGCCGATCCGCCATTTGATTACGCTTTGCCGGCTTTACCGCGTGTCGGCCGACTATTTGCTTGGGCTTGAAAAGGAGGCGCATTTGAAAGAAATGTGAGACAAGCTTGCAAGTTTTAAGGTCTAAGAATCGAAAACACCTGTTTTTTGAGGTAATATTTGATATTTTTTTATGAATCCTGCAAGTTTTAAAAAAAAGCTTGATTTTTATTGGCCGCTTTGCTATAATGGGTTTCGAACAAAGGCGTTCCTAGTTTTTTAGGAACGCCTTTATTTTATTTTTAAGGAGGATGGTACTATGAATGCAGGAGACAATGGCTTTATACTGATTTGTGCAGCGTTGGTATTTTTCATGACGCCCGGCCTGGCCTTTTTCTACGGGGGCCTGGTGCGGCGGAAAAGTATCGTAAATACCATCATGGCATGTACAGGCATTATGGGTCTGTCGGTCGTTTTGTGGGTGCTGGTCGGGTTTTCCCTGGCGTTTGGCAGCGACCACGGCGGCATCATCGGCGGGTTGGAGTATATTTGCCTCAACGGGCTGGACTTCAACGAGGCGCTCGACTATGCGCCGTCGCTTTCCTCGCTCACCTTTGTGGTGTTCCAGATGATGTTTGCCATGATCACGCCCGCGCTGATTACTGGCTCTGTAGCGGAGCGCATGAGGTATAAGGCGTTATTCATTTTTATCGCACTGTGGTCGCTTGTCGTATATTACCCGATGGCGCACATGGTGTGGGGTTCGGGCGGATTTTTGGCGGAGCTCGGCGCGGTCGATTTTGCCGGCGGTAACGTCGTACATATCAGCTCCGGCGTGAGCGGCCTCGTACTGGCAATCATTCTTGGACGGCGCAGCGGCGTGGAGCACACGTCCTACCGCGTACACAATATCCCGTTTGTATTCCTGGGCGCGGCGATGCTCTGGTTCGGCTGGTTCGGGTTTAACGCCGGTTCCGCATTGGCCGCAGACGGCCTTGCCGCACACGCGTTTTTGACAACGGCGCTCGCTTCGGGGACTGCGCTGCTGTCCTGGATGCTCATCGACGTGATCAAGGATGGGAAGCCCACACTGGTCGGCGCTTCGACCGGTCTGGTAGTTGGTTTGGTTGCCATTACGCCCGGCGCAGGCTTTGTCCCGGTTTGGGCGGCGATTATCATCGGCGCAGTTGTCAGCCCCATCTGCTACTTCACGATGAACTTCCTGAAGAAAAAGCTCAAGATCGACGATGCGTTGGATGCGTTTGGGTGCCACGGCATCGGCGGTATCTGGGGCGGTATTGCGACCGGCTTGTTTGCACAGTCGAACATCAACTCCGTTGCACAGTGGAACGGTTTAGTCTATGGCGAAACAGGGCTGTTTGTCGCACAGCTGATCAGCATTGTGGTAACGATCGCTGTGGCGGTTGTCGGAACGCTGATCTGCGTTGGGATTACACGGCTCTTTACCAAGCTGCGCGTTGAGCACAAGGAAGAGCTGATTGGCCTTGATACGACGCAGCACGGCGAGCAGGCATACCCGTCATTCAACGGACTCGACTGAGTAAAGGAGGCATACGGTTATGATGTATAAAGTGGAAGCAATCATTCGGGAAGAAAAATTGGAAGATATTAAAGCGGCGCTGCACGAAATCGAAATCAACGGCGTGACCGCTTACCAGGTAATGGGGTTTGGCGCCCAGCACGGCTATACGACCGTGGTGCGCGGGCAGGAAGTCGACGCCATGCTCCTGCCGAAAATCAAGCTGGAAATCGTTGTGTCCTCGGAAGAGTGGAAGGAGAAAACCATCCGCAAAATCCGGGAGGTCGCCTATACGGGCGAGATGGGCGACGGGAAGATCTTCGCCTATGAAATCACCGACGCGGTGAAAATCCGCACGGGCGAGAGCGGCTATGATGCGCTCCAGTCGTCGGGCGAGGATATAGGGAAAAAATAAGTCTTGTGCATGAAAAGGCCGCAGGTATGTCCTGCGGCCTTTTTATTGTTTATATTTACTAATCAATACTTTTATCCCTTAAAAAGCCAAAGTGATAATCATAATATAGATGAGCGATAGAAAAGAGAATGTATTCATAACCTGTCTCTTATACAC
>DVOF01000072.1 GCA_018713805.1 Candidatus Aphodoplasma excrementigallinarum
GAGCTCCACCATGGTACGATTACTGCAAAAAGTGAAAACGAGCTGATAGCGTTTACCGTTACGCTGCCGGTTTCGTAGGAAAATCGTAAGAATTACCGTAGAAAAACAGCAGAAAACCTTGCGGGGAAACAAATAAATGACACTCTTGTTTTTGGTACAATGACAGTGCCAAAGCAAGAGTGTTTTGTTTTGTGCAAATTTAAAAGGAGAGATTGCAATGTCGAGGAAAAGGCTGACACAGATGTTTCCCTTCCTGTTACCGCTTCGCAGATGGCAAAAGAAGCAATGCTGCTATCATAGGATGAAGCTCGACGGGAACCAGTATGCAAGCAGGATTTCAAAAGAACGCTTACCAAAGGTGGTGTTTGAGACGTCTTCCCGGATGGTGAATGAGAATAGCGGGTTTGATATTCAGTTCCAGTATAACAAGGTACACAATCTGGAACTGGCCGCAAAGACGATAGACAAACTTGTCATTGCGCCGAAGGAAACCTTTTCATTCTTTTGGCTCGTGCGCCATGCAGACCGCGATACGCCCTATAAAGACGGCCTGAATTTCGTAAATGGGCAGATAGCCGGCACTTACGGCGGGGGCCTGTGCCAATTAAGCAATATGCTGTTTTGGATGTTTTTGCACACGCCAATGACCATCGTTGAAAGGCACGGCCACGACGTCGAATCTTTCCCGTCGGCAACAGAGGATTTGCCGTGCGGAACGGACGCCACAGTCAGCCAGGGGTGGCTGGACTTAAAAGTCCGGAACGATACGGACAACACGTTCCAGATCGAGATTCGCTTTGATGACAAGTATATGTATGGGAGAATCTTGTCGCAAAACCCGGTAAATACGGTGTATGCCGTCTTTAATTCGTCTGTTTCTTATGTGAAACGAAAGGAAAAAATCTTCCAGATCGCCGTCGTCTGCCGGGAGGAAACCAACCGGGAAACCGGAGAGCAGACCATTAGGGAGCTGTATACCAACGAGTGTGAAATTGCCTACTGTCTGCCGGACGACGTCGAAATAATACCGCAGGAGTCATAAAAAGGAGGCCGAAAAATGAAAAAGAAAACAATTGCGGTGCTTTTTGGCGGGTGCTCCGCTGAGTATGAGGTATCCCTGCAATCGGTGCGCGCCGTTCTCAGCAATATCGATACGGAAAGGTTTGATATCGTTCCAATTGGAATCACCAGAGGGGGCGACTGGTATCACTATACAGGAAGTTATAGAGATATCTCCAATAACACCTGGTTTAAAAAGAGCGAGGGGAATTTCCCTGTCGCTCTGTCGCCGAGCCGCTGTGCAAAAGGGTTTTTGGAGTTTAAAGAAGGCCGAGCTGCCCTTATCCCGGTCGATTTGGCATTTCCTGTACTGCACGGCAAGAATGGGGAGGACGGAACGCTGCAGGGCATGCTTGAATTGGCGGGAATCCCTGTCGTTGGCTGCGGTGCGCTTTCATCCGCCCTCTGCATGGATAAAGACAGGGCGCACAAGTTAGTGAGCCTTGCAGGAATATCCGTGCCAAAATCGGCCGCCTTCAACCGCTTTCGACAGGAAACCGCCTTGAAAGAAATTGCAGGATGCTTAACGTATCCGCTTTTTGTGAAGCCGGTCCGCTCGGGGTCGTCCTTTGGAATCACAAAAGTGACGGAACGGCAAAAGCTCCGCGCAGCGGTAGAGCTGGCGTTTGCGTATGACACAGAGGTAATCGTTGAAGAAGCAGTCGACGGGGTCGAGGTGGGCTGTGCAGTGCTTGGGAACGACGTGCTGACGGTAGGCAGGGTAGACGAAATAGAACTTTCGAGCGGGTTTTTCGACTATACGGAGAAATATACGCTGCAATCGTCTAAAATCCATATGCCGGCAAGAATCGACGCTGTAACTGAAAAAAGGATTCAGGACGCTGCCATGACGATTTACAGGGTGTTGGGGTGCTCCGGCTTTGCCAGAGTGGATTTGTTTTTAACGGCGGGCGGGGATATTGTTTTTAACGAAGTCAATACCATACCCGGGCTTACGCCCCACAGCCGCTACCCCAACATGATGAAAGGGATCGGCCTATCTTTTTCGGAAATGCTGGACAGGCTGATTGGGCTGTATGTGGAACCGTGAAACAATACCCTCAGGAGGGAAGGCAATGAACAAATATAATAGTTATACAGGCATTGACTTTTTCCGCTTGATTGCCGCCCTATTGGTCATTACGATCCATACCTCTCCTTTGGCTTCTTTCAGCGAAACTGGCGATTTTGTCCTGACGCGGGTTGTGGCACGCGTTGCCGTCCCATTTTTCTTCATGACGTCGGGCTTTTTCCTGATTTCGAGATATTCCCGGGACAACAGCGAACTGAAGAAGTTTATAAAAAAGACCGCATTCTTTTATGGGATTGCTATACTCATTTACATACCGGTCAATCTATACAGCGGCTATTTTCATCAGGACAATCTTATCCAAAACGTGATAAAAGATATTCTTTTCGACGGCACGTTCTATCATTTGTGGTATTTGCCGGCCTCTGCCCTCGGGGCGTGGATTGCATGGTATCTGGTAAAACGCCTCGGTTATAAAAAGGCGTTGACGGCGGCGTCAGCCCTTTATCTGCTTGGCCTGCTTGGAGACAGTTATTATGGCCTTGCCGGGAATATCCCTGGTGTAAACAGCTTTTATCAATTCGTTTTTCAAGTGTCCGACTATACAAGGAACGGCATTTTCTTTGCCCCTGTGTTTTTTGTCCTGGGCGGATTGACGGCGGATATGCGCCACAGGATTTCCTTGCCAAAGAGCGCCTGTGGGTTTGGTATCAGTTTCGTTTTTATGTTGGCGGAGGCGCTGCTGCTGCATTATTTTGACTTACAGCGCCACGACAGTATGTATGTACTTCTGGTGCCTTGCATGTACTTCCTATTCCATGCAATTTTACATTTCCGGGGAAAACGCCTTGAACGGATGAGGACGCTGTCACTTTGTATTTATATCATACACCCTATGATGATTATCGTGGTACGCCTGTTTGCAAAGATTTTTCACATGCAGAATTTATTGATTGAAAATAGTCTGGTACATTTTTTGTCGGTCTGTGCCGCATCTGTAATATTTAGTGTAATTGTGACTGCATTGCTGCGCAGATACGGGCGCAAAAACAGAAAACCGGCTGCCGGTACGGACAGGGCGTGGATAGAAGTCGATTTGAAAAATTTGACCCACAATGCCAAAACACTGCAAAAGGCTATGCAGCCCAAGTGCCAGCTGATGGCTGTTGTAAAGGCGGAAGCGTATGGGCACGGGGCTTTTGAAATATCCACCTGTCTTGATCAAATAGGCGTGAAAGCTTTTGCGGTTGCTACCATTGACGAAGGGATTCATCTGAGAAAATACGGCGTACGGGGAGAGATCCTGATTCTTGGGCATACTGCTGTCTGGCGGGCGGCAGAGCTGAAAAGATATAACTTAATTCAGACGCTGATCAGTTATGAATATGCCAATGCGCTGAACAGGCAGGGCGCTTCTGTAAAGGCGCATCTCAAAATAGACACGGGGATGCACCGGCTGGGCATATCGTGCTATGATATTACTGCCGTGAAGCAAGTGTTTTCTTTAAAGCACATAACGGTCTGTGGAATTTATACACATCTGTGCTGTTCAGACAGCTTGCAGGCCGTCGACGTTGCTTATACCCACGAACAGATCAACCGCTTTTACAGTTTGATTCACGCCTTACAGGACCGCGGTATAACCATACCGAAACTGCATATCCAAAGCAGCTACGGCCTTTTTAATTATCCCGGGCTGCAATGTGATTATGTTCGGGCGGGAATCGCCCTGTACGGCGTTTTCAGCGCGCCGAATGAGGAAACCGTCCGCAAACTTGACCTGCGCCCTGTGCTTTCTCTAAAATCAAAAGTCGTATTGATACGGCCGGTCCCCAAGGGTGAGTGTATCGGATACGGCAGATGCTTCGTCACAGAGAGGGACAGCCGAATCGCCATCCTATCTATCGGATATGCCGATGGGGTTCCGAGAAATTTATCCTGCGGCAATGGCATGATACGGATTAGGCACTACCTTGTCCCTGTAATCGGCCGAATCTGCATGGATCAGCTTACAGTAGACATTACGGGGGCGGAAGATATTGCAGTTGGCGATGTTGCAACACTCATTGAAGCAAAAACGGACAGCGAATTAACAGCCGCTATCGTTGCAGATCATGCCGGCAGTATCAGTAATGAGTTGCTCTGCCGTATGGGGACAAGGCTGCCTGTTATTGTCCAAAATAAGATTTGACAATTTAGATGAAGCCGGGATGACAAACCGCATGGAAAAACAGCGCTGTAACCGAAAGTTGCAACGCTGTTTAATATACATGTTATTCAATCACAATGATATCATCCTCTGGCGGTGTAGCCGGTGTAGGGGACGGCGGCACCGTAACGACCGGGGGGCTGCTCGGCGGGATTGGGATGACCGAGCTGGACGGCGTTGGAGTCGGCGTACTTGTTGCTGTTCCACCCAATGTCGGCGTCGGAGTCGGCGTACTTGTTACCTGCGACGTATCCGGCGTTTCCTGTGGCTCCTCGCTGGGGGGCGGCGTTTCGGTTACGCTGCCGCCATGCCCCGTACAATATGAGGTCGGCCTCTGGCCTGTCTTGAAGTATTCGGTAATCGTGGTGCAGCCTGCCGACGCAAGCTTGCCGGTCACAGAGCAGACCTCTGCGGCCTCTATGGTCGACGGCATATCAAAATCCTTTGCCGGAAGGTTCTTGTTGATTTGGTCCATGACCTTCTTCCATACGGGCATACAGGGGTGATAGGTCAGAAACTCCAGTGACTGCGGCTGGTCGTACCCGTACCACACAACGCCGACATAGTAGGGGGTAAAGCCAGCAAACCAGCGGTCGTTCTGCTCGTCGGTCGTACCGGTTTTACCGCCTGCTGGCAAATTTACATTCAGCCGCGCAGCTGTTCCGGTACCGTCAGAGATAACGCTTTGCAGCATGGAGTTTACAAGAAAAGCGGTCGATTCGCTCATGGCAACAGTAGGCTCTGCATCATATTCCAGAATTGTTTCGCCCTCGCCGTTTACTACGCTGGTATAGGTATGCGGCTCATTGTAGAGCCCATTGTTGGCAAATGTCGCATAAGCTGCTGCCATTTCCGTTGCGCTCAAGCCGTCGGTTAGGCCGCCCAGCGCGAGCGAGCTGAGGTTTTTGTCGGTATATGTTCTGCCGTCGTCGCGCGTTTCATTGTCAACCAGGGAGGTGAAGCCGAGCTTTTCGGTCATAAAATCGAACGAATAGTCCACGCCAACCTCCTGCAATACCCGGACAGCCGGTGTATTCATGGATTCTTTGAGCGCAGTACGCGCTGTTACCGTACCCCGGTAGCCGCTGTAATAGTTCGTCGGCTTCCAGCCGTTGATGTCGATCGGCGCATCCTCGACCAGGGTGGAGGGCATGAGCTTACCCTGCTCGATCGCGGGCGCATATACGGAAAGCGGCTTGATGGTGGAGCCGGGCTGCCGGTAGGACATGGAAGCACGGTTCAAAATCCGGTCACCGCTCTTTTCGCCAATTCCGCCGACCGTCCCGACAATCCCGCCCGTCTGCGGGTCCAAGACAACCATGGCAGACTGGGGCGTTACATCGCCGGATACGCGCGGAAAGTTTGACTCGTCTTCATAAACTTCCTCCATGACCTCCTGCACCGCCGGGTCGATTGTAGCATAGATTTTCAGGCCGCCATTGTAGACCATCTTTTCTGCAAAATCAGCCGAATATCCCTTCTCATTTTGCAGGTCGCGGATCAGGTCGTTGATCAACTGGTCGATGAAATAGGATTGAACATGGTCGGAGTCCTTGATTTCATGATCCTCAAATACAAGCTCCTCCGCCATTGCCTGGTCATATTCCTCCTGCGTGATTTTCCCAAGCTCAAGCATTTTGTCGAGTACGATATGCTGCTTTTCGATGTTTTTATCCGGGTTCACAAGCGGGTCGTACAACGACGGATACTGCGTAATCCCGGCGATCGAGGCACACTGCGCCAGTGTAAGCTCGCTGACGTCCTTGCCAAAGTATTTATTCGCCGCGGCCTGTACGCCGTTGCAGTTGTTGGCTAAGTAAATCGTGTTTAAGTACAGTTCCAGAATCTGCTCTTTGGAGTATTTGCGCTCCAGGCTCATCGCCCGCCACATTTCCCGGATTTTACGGTCCGGGGTGACCGCCTTGTCGTCGGTAATGTTTTTGACGAGCTGCTGTGTAATGGTCGAGCCGCCGAACGAGCTTGACCCCTGGAAGATATAGGTGAACGTCGCCTTCAGCGTACGGGGGATATCGACCCCGTTGTGGCTGTAAAAGCGCTCGTCCTCGATGGACACGATCGCATCCTGCATATATTTCGGGATTTCGGTAATGTCCGCCCAGACGCGGTTCTGTGATTTATATAACCGCTCCAGTTCATGCGGCTCGCCGTTTTCGTCGGTATAGTAGACGATCGACGTGTAATTCAGGTCAAGTGCATCCACGTCAAAGTCGCTGTCGAGCCCGAACAGGCCAAAGCATCCGCTTACGATTACCGCTACGACAATCAGCGCGCCGACTAAAAACGTTATCAGAAATACCTTCAAAAATATCTTTAATCCTCTGCTCACGCTGCAACCTCCTTGTATAGGTG
>DVOF01000073.1 GCA_018713805.1 Candidatus Aphodoplasma excrementigallinarum
CGCCGTATTTATCCTTGATGCGGAGCAGGTCTTCCTTGATCATTTCGACCACGAGGTGGTCGTCGCCAAGAATCTCATTCAAGTGCTGGATAAGTGCCTGCACCTCCGCCAAATCGTCGTGGATTTTCTGCCGTTCCAGGCCGCTCAGCCGTCCGAGACGCATATCTACGATTGCCTGTGCCTGTACATCTGTCAGGCCAAACCGCTCCATAAGCTCTACCTTTGCGTCGGCAATGCCGCCCTTTGCGCCGCGGATGACGTTGATGACCTCGTCGATATTGTCGATCGCAATGCACAGACCATGCAGGATATGCTCGCGGTCGATCGCTTTTTTCAAGTCAAAACGCGTCCGGCGCAGGAGCACATCCTTCTGGAACTCGATATAATAGTCGAGGATCTCGCGCAGGTTCAGCAGGCGCGGCTCCTTCTCATTGACAAGCGCGATCATATTCGCGCAGAAGCTCTCCTGCATCTGCGTGAACTTGTAAAGCTGGTTTAAGATCACGTTCGCATTCGCATCGCGCTTTACCTCAATGACGATCCGCATACCCTCGCGGTCCGACTCGTCGCGGATGGCGGAAATGCCCTCAACCCGCTTGTCGCGCACCAGCTCGCCAATTTTCTCCACCAGCTTTGCCTTGTTGACCTGGTACGGGATTTCGCTCACAACGATCTTCTGGTGCGTATTATGCTCCTCGATCACCGCGCGCGCGCGGATCAGAATCCGCCCGCGGCCCGTATGGTACGCCGCGCGGATACCGCTTTTGCCCATGATGATGCCGCCGGTTGGGAAGTCCGGGCCCTTTATGTAGTTCATCAGCTCGTCAATCGTGATGTTCGGGTCCTCCATTACGGCGATAATCCCGTCAATTACCTCGCCGAGGTTGTGCGTCGGGATATTCGTCGCCATGCCGACTGCGATACCGGACGAACCGTTGACCAGCAGGTTCGGGAATTTCGACGGGATGACGAGCGGCTCCTTGCGGCTATCGTCGTAGTTCGGGCCAAAATCGACCGTATCCTTTTCAATGTCGGCAAGCATCTCAAGCGCCATCCGGCTCATCCTTGCCTCTGTGTAACGGTAAGCAGCCGGCGGGTCGCCGTCCACGCTACCAAAGTTACCCTGCCCGTCAACGAGGCAGTAGCGCATGGAAAAGTCCTGCGCAAGCCGCACCAGCGCGTCATAAACCGATGCGTCGCCATGCGGGTGGTACTTACCGAGCACGTCGCCGACCGTCGTCGCACACTTTTTGTACGGCTTGTCCGGCGTGAGCCCCGCCTCGTGCATGGTGTATAAGATACGCCGGTGAACGGGCTTGAGCCCGTCCCGGACGTCCGGCAGCGCCCTGCCGATAATTACGCTCATGGCATAGTCGATGTACGACCGTTTCATCTCCTTGGATAACTCCACGTCAATGATTTTCTGCATTTCCTGTTCCGCCATTTTGCGACCTCCAATTTCTAAAATCCGTAAAGTGCTGCCAGCTTAGCGCACCAGCATACTCTCGCCGGTCATCTCCGCCGGCTTGTCAAGCCCCATCATGTCGAGCAGCGTCGGCGCAATGTCCGCCAGCCGGCCCTCGCTCTTGAGCCCCGCGTCATAGCCGACCATCACCATCGGAACCGGGTTGGTCGAGTGCGCCGTTACCACGTTGCCGTCGTCGTCGAACATCTCGTCCGCGTTGCCGTGGTCCGCCGTCACAAGCGCGCAGCCGCCCATCTTCTCGATCGCGTCCAGCACGCGCCCGAGGCATGTGTCAACCGCCTCGACAGCCGCAACAGCCGCGTCGAACACACCCGTATGGCCTACCATGTCGCAGTTTGCAAAGTTTAGTACGATTACGTCGTATTTGCCGGACTCGATGCGTTTTACGGCCTCGTCCGTCACCTCATACGCGCTCATCTCCGGCTTTAAGTCGTAGGTCGCCACCTTCGGCGACGCGATCAGCGCCCGGTCCTCGCCGGGGTATTCCTTCTCAATGCCGCCGTTGAAGAAGAACGTCACGTGCGCATACTTTTCTGTTTCTGCAATCCGCAGCTGAGTCAGCCCTTTTCCGCTGATATACTCGCCAAAGGTATTGACCAGCTTGGTCGGCTTAAACGCCACCTCGACATTCGGCATAAGTTTATCATACTGCGTCATGCACACAAAGTAAACCGGAAAATATTCCCGCGCAAATCCGTTAAACGCCTCATCCACCAGCGTGCGCGTGATTTCACGCGCGCGGTCGGGACGGAAATTATAGAAGATTATGCTGTCGCCGGCCTTGATTTTTGCCGCGCCGCCGATTACAGTCGGCAGCACAAACTCGTCCGTCACGTCGTTTTTGTACGAGTCGCGCACCGCGGTCTCCGCGTCGTCAGCCTGTACGCCCTCGCCTTTTACCATCGCGTCGTACGCCTTCTGCACACGCTCCCAGCGGTTGTCGCGGTCCATTGCATAGTAACGGCCCATCACAGTCGCAATTTTGCCGACACCGATTTCCTTCATCTTGTCTTCCAATTCTTTTACATAGTCTGCGCCCGTCGTCGGCCCAACGTCGCGCCCGTCAAGGAAACAGTGTACGTATACGTCCTTCACGCCCTGCCGCTTTGCCAGCTCCAAAAGCGCGTACAGGTGCGTATTGTGCGAATGTACGCCCCCGTCGGACAAAAGCCCCCACAAATGGAGCGCGCCGCCCGTCTTTTTCACATTTTCCACCGCGCCCAGAAACGCCTCGTTTTCAAAAAAGTCACCGTCGCTGATCGACTTTGTGATGCGCGTCAGCTCCTGGTACACGATTCGGCCCGCGCCGATATTCGTGTGCCCAACCTCGGAATTGCCCATCTGACCGTCCGGCAGTCCAACGTCCATCCCACTCGCATGGATGATGTTGTGCGGGCAGCTTGCCATCAATTTATCCATCACCGGCGTCGCCGCCGCGTCGATCGCCGACTGTTTTTTATCCTTTGCAATGCCGTAGCCGTCCAAAATAATCAATGCTGTCGGTTTTTTCATAGAACCACTCACCTTTCCCAATGCCTTTCTCAATGATTTTTCGCCTTCCGGGCGCAGGCCCGCGCCGCGCCTTTGTCAAAACGGGGCAGACGCAAGGTCTGCCCCCTCCTGATTTTCAATTTTTAAGCAGCCTGCCTGATAATTTAGAATTTCACGATCCCTGTGAAGTCCGCCGCCTTCAGGCTCGCGCCGCCAACCAGGCCGCCGTCGATATCGGACATACCGAACAGCGCCGCCGCATTCGACGGTTTTACGCTGCCGCCGTACTGGATAATGATTTCATCTGCAACGTCCTTGCCGTACAGCTCCTTGACAACCTCGCGGATTGCGCCGCAAACCTCGTTCGCCTGCTCGTCCGTCGCCGTCTTGCCCGTTCCGATCGCCCAAATCGGCTCATACGCGATGATAACCTTCTTCGCGTCGTCTGCGCTTACGTTCATAAACGCAATCTTTACCTGGCTGCGGATCAGGTCGATCGTAATGCCCTGCTCGCGCTCCTCGAGCGACTCGCCTACGCAAACGATCGGCTTCAAGCCTTTTTCAATTGCCTTAAGCAGCTTCTTATTCACCGTAACATCTGTCTCAGCAAAATACTGTCTTCTTTCGCTGTGGCCGATAATAACGTACTCAACGCCCATGCTGACCAGCATGTCCGCGCTTACTTCGCCTGTAAACGCGCCGCTGTCCTCAAAGTGCATGTTCTGCGCGCCGATTTTGATGTTCGTGCCCTTTGCCGCTTCCACAGCAGCCGGCAGGCATACGAACGGAACGCACGCAATCACCTGTGCCTCCGCGCCTTCCACCATCGGGGCAAGCTCTTTGATAAACGCGCCAGTCTCCGCCGGCGTCTTGTTCATCTTCCAGTTGCCGGCAACCACCGTCGGGCGCGTATTCGCGTCCATCAGGCACGCAATACCCGGCAGTACCTTGCCTTCCAAAAATTCGAGCGATGCGCCGCCGCCCGTCGAAATATGGCTCATCTTGTCGGCATAGCCCATCTGCTTTACTGCCGCAACGCTGTCGCCGCCGCCAATAATCGTAACGGCGTCCGCCTTTGCAACCGCTTCCGCAATCGCCCTTGTACCGTTTGCAAAATTTTCAAACTCGAACACGCCCATCGGCCCGTTCCATACAATCGTCTTCGCAGTCTCGATTACGCTCGTAAACTTCTCGATCGTAATCCCGCCGATATCCATACCCATCCAGCCGTCCGGCATCGCGTCGGACGGAACGTACTTGCGCTCCGCGTCGTTTGCAAAGCGGTCCGCCACAATCGACCCAACCGGAAGCAGGAAGTTTACGCCCTTTTCCTTTGCTTTCTTCATCAAATCCTTTGCAAGGTCAATCTTGTCGTCCTCGCAGATAGAGTCGCCGATCTTATAGCCCTTCGCCTTCAGGAACGTATATGCCATGCCGCCGCCGATAATCAGCGCATCCACCTTGTCGATCAGGTTCTCAATAACGCCGATCTTGTCCGACACCTTCGCGCCGCCCAGAATAGCTACGAACGGGCGTGCCGGGTTCTCGAGCGCGCCGCCCAGATACTCAATCTCCTTTTTCATCAGATAGCCGCATACTGCCGGCAGATAATTCGCCACGCCCGCTGTGGAAGCGTGTGCGCGGTGCGCCGTGCCAAATGCGTCGTTGACATAGATATCCGCCAGGGAAGCAAGCGCTTTGGCAAACTCCGGATCGTTCTTTTCCTCTTCCTTGTGGAAGCGGACATTCTCCAGCATGACAACGTCGCCGTCCTTCATTGCCGCAACGGCAGCCTTCGCCGAATCGCCAATCACGTCCTCTGCCATAACGACATCCTGGCCCAGAAGCTCAGACAAGCGCTTTGCAACCGGCTTAAGCGAATATTTCATATTAAACTCACCCTTCGGACGGCCCAAGTGCGAGCTAAGGATGACTTTCGCATTATTTTTGATCAAATATTTGATTGTCGGGAGCGCGCCGATGATTCTCGTTTCATCGGTGATCTTGTCCCCGTCGAGCGGGACATTGAAGTCGCAGCGCACTAAAACCCTTTTTCCGGTAACCGGAATGTCTTCTATTGTTTTTTTGTTGAACATAGAAATCTGCACCTCTCTATTTTTTATTTTTGCTTGTTAACACCTGTCTCTTATACACATCTGACGCTGCCGACG
>DVOF01000074.1 GCA_018713805.1 Candidatus Aphodoplasma excrementigallinarum
CAGCAAATCCGAGAGGCGTTTATTAAAATTGCAAAATATTTTGATAATAGCCTGGTTCCCACGCAGGGAAATATGGTAATCTTGGACGCGGGCGATACGGCGCTTGTCTTGTCGCGGACGCTTTTGGGGGCTGACCGGGAGGAGAAGGTATACTCCATGGACCGGCGGGCAACCTACGTCTTTACAAAGCGGGCGGGAAAGTGGCTCTGCGCAGTGGATAATTCCTATGGAACAGATGTGCTGTCTGAAGATTCGTGAAACAGATAAAAACAGCCCCGGAAACCGGGGCTTATTTTTTTCTTGACATATATCACAGTGTGATGTATATTTATATCACGATATGATATATCATACTGTGATAAAGAGGTGATACGATGCGGCTGGAACATGTAAGAAAACGCTTCATTCCCATGAGTGAAACGATGTTTTACATTTTATTTTCTTTGACGCAGGCGCGGCACGGCTACGGCATTATGCAGCATGTAGAGCGGCTCACAAACGGGCGGATTGTTCTGGGGGCGGGGACGATCTATCAGAGTTTGTCCAAGCTGGAAAAAGAGGGCCTGATTGCCGTTGCGCGCGAGTACGACAGGAAAAAAGAATATCTGATTACGCCAGTGGGACGCATTATCCTACAGGAAGAGGCAGCACGAATTTGTGAGCTGTATCAAATAGCGAAGGGGTTGGTTTAGATGGAGAAAAAGACGGTTTGGTTTTCCGCGCTGCGCCACGTCGCCCCGGCGGATTATGAGCTGTGGCTGGAATCGCTTGCGGCCGAAGGGTGGAACATTAACCGGGTGGGGCAGACGAGCTCCACGTACATGGTATTTACTAAAACGGAAGCAAAACAATACCGCTATGTGTTTGACCTGAATGCGTTTCCAACAGAGGACTACTTTAACACCTATACGCAGTTTGGGTGGGAATGTATCGGCCATATGTCGAGCTGTTATATCTGGCGCAAAGCGTACAGTGGCGTGCGGCCGGAAGCGTTTTCCGACCGGGAAAGCCGGGTGCGGCGCAATAAGCGGGTAAAAACAGTACTGCTGATCTGCTTTTCTTTCCTTCTGCTCGCGATAGCTGCTGCGGCTGTCGGGATTGGGGTAGCGGCATGGCGGGGCGAAATAGGGGATTGTGCAGCGCTCGGAGTCAATATCGTCCTGTTCGGCCTGCTTGCCGGTTATCTGTGGTGGGCGGCGCGGCAGATTGACAGGCATATGGAGGAATAAACGCTTGCAATTGCGGCGCGGAACCGATATACTGTTACCAAAAGGAGGAATGGTTCATGAAAGATGGGAAACTGCAAATCGCGGTCATTGGGGCGTGGCACGTACATGCGCCGGACTATGCAAAGGTGATACAGGCGCGGAGCGACTGCACGCTTGCCTGGGTTTGGGACGACGACCGGGCGCGCGGCGAGGCGTTCGCGCAGGAGTTTTCGTGTACATACAGCGCCGATTACGATGCGCTGCTGGCGAAGGAGACGCTCGACGCAGTCATCATCACGTCCGCGACCAGCCAGCACCCGGAGCTGATGAAGAAGGCCGCAAAAGCGAAAAAACACATTTTTACGGAAAAGGTTATGGCCCTGACGGGCGCGGAATGCCGTGAAATCATGGACAGCGTACGGGAAAACGGCGTAAAGTTTTGCATTTGCTTCCCGTGGCGGTGCAAGCCGGGCGTCCTGGCGGCGAAGGAGATTGCAGACAGCGGCGAGCTGGGCAGGATTGTATACGCGCGCGTCCACAACGCGCATAACGGCGCGATTGCAGAGTGGCTGCCGGAGCGGTTTTACAATATGGAAGAGTGTGGCGGCGGCGCGATGATCGATCTCGGGACGCACAGCATGTACATCCTGCGCTGGCTGCTCGGCGCGCCAAAAAAGGCAGCCAGCATCTTTACGAATGTGACCGGGCGGGAAGTAGAGGACAACGCAGTCACGGCAATTCAATTCTCCGGCGGCGCAATCGGCGTGGCGGAAACCGGCTTCGTCTATACGGGCGATGTGTTTAAAATGGAAATCAACGGGACTGCGGGCAGCCTGCTCGTGACCGACGCGGGGGAAACGGTGCGCTATAACAGCGAAAAGACCGGCGGCAAGTGGGTTACGGCCAAAAAACTCCCGGACGCGCTGCCGCACCCGGCCGACCAGTGGGTCGACGCCATATTGCACGGCGGCGAGATCATCTTTGGGTTACAGGAAGGATTAGAGCTGACGGAAATGATGGAGATTGCCTATGCGGGCAGAGCGTAAAGGGCGGAGGACGGAAAGGATGTGGCGTTTTGGATATCACCTTCAAGACGGAACAGGGACGCTTCAATTACCGCGTTTGTGCGGTTATGCTGCACAATGAAAAGATACTGGCAATGCGGGACGAACGTTCCCCGTATTATTATCTGCCGGGCGGCAGGGTGAGCCTTCATGAAACGGCGCAGGAGGCAGTGATGCGCGAAGTCCGGGAGGAGCTTGGCGTCAGCGCGGAAATCGCCCGCCCTCTGTGGCTCAATCAAAGCTTTTTTACAGAGGATGTCAGCGGCGAAAAATACCATGAGCTGTGCCTGTACTTTTTGATGGATATTACAAAGACAGACCTGCTAAAACGGGGCAACCCGTTTCGCGGCGTGGAAAAGCGCCACCAGCATTTGTTTGAATGGATTGCATTCGACCGGCTGAAAGACGAATATCTGTATCCAATCTTTATCAAGCGGGAAATCTATCGTTTGCCTGAGCATCTTGAACTTATTATTGAGTGGGAATAAAACGGGCCTGCGGCTATCTACTGCCGCAGGCCATATTATTGACTTACATATTCAGCAACTGCTTAATTTCATCATAAGGGAGCACAACGTCTGCGCCCGCCATGGTATCGCGGAGCTGCTCGAGCGTCTTGCACCCGACAATGGCCGCCGTGTCGAAGTCCGTGTTCGACGTTAGGACGGACACGACTGCTGCGCTGAGCGAAATACCGTACTCGCGGCTCAGCGCATTCAGCTTTTCATACATAGCAAGGTTCTCCGGGCAGAGATAGCGTTTTTTTGCCTTTGGCGAGAGCGCATCCTCGCCGCCGCGGGCATATTTTTGGAAAAAGCCCTTTGCCTGTGACGCGAAAGCAAACACCGGCATCTTTGACTCTGCATAGTATTCGTATTCGGTTTTGTCCATCTCAACGAGCGTGGGGTCGTCGCAAAAGCCGGGCGCGCTCTTTGCGGCAGACCATTTGATCTGGCTTGCGGCAAAGCCGTCCTTGCCCGTGCGCTGCGCGTAGTCATTTGCCGGGGCGAAGCGCTCCGCCTTCCAGTTTGAGCCGCCGAAGCAGCGGATTTTCCCTTTCTGTACCATGAGGTTCAGCGTATCAACGATTTCTTCCACGCTCCGGCTTGTGTCGTCACGGTGGAGCCATAAAATGTCGATGTAGTCGACTCCGAGTGCGCGCAGGCTCGCGTCGATATCGCTCTCGATTTCTTCGCGGGAAAGCCGTCCGGTCGTCATGGAGTCGAGCGGCGGGTGCGCGCATTTGGTCGAGATGACAACGTGGTCGCGGCACTTGCGCGAGGCGAGCCACTTGCCGACCGTAAGCTCGCTGATACCGTCTCCGCCGCCGTAGTGGCAGCCGTAGACGCGCGCCGTGTCAACCGTTGTGCCGCCAAGCTCTAAAAAGCTGTCGAGCAGGGCAAACGACTCTGTCTCGCTTGTATCTGTGCCGAACGTGTCCGTACCGAGCACAATGGATGAAACCTTGATATCGTGTATGGTTTTAAAAATCATGGATAACCCCTCCCAAGTTTATGTTTGTATCAGTATATCACAAGCGCACGGAAAAATCCACAAAAGAGTAAAGAAAAGCTGTACGCCAAATTGCGTACAGCTTTTGTATCCCCGTGTTCAATTGTCCCCGCGTGTCAGATTCTCGGCGTAGTCCTTCAGGCTTGCAAAGGAGTTTACGCTGTCTGCGCGCGTATCGATCTGCTGCTTGACGTAATCCGGAAGCGACTGGTAGTATTTGTTTGCCGCCTCCTCCGCATTGATCAGCTCGGTCAGCCCTTTGTATTTTTTCTGCATATTCATCACCTCGCTGCTAATATGCGAAGGTTTGCATGTTTTTATGCAAATTATTTCAAAAGTGCGCGCAGGGCCTCCGCCTCCGACCTGAGGCATTCGGCGCGTTCCTCCGGCAAAAATTCTAAGATAAAGCGGTGCGCAGCCCCTGCCTGTTCCAAAACGCCGCAGTATGTGCGCCATTCGTCCATATAACCGTGCAGGGAAAGACGCACGTCGCCTTCCCAGCGCTGGGTGTGTACCGTCACGATGTAGGGGGCGAGCGCCTTTAATGCTTCCAGATTATAGGAAAAGTCCCGGAAGCGGTTCGGCTGCCAGTACGTCTTAAAAAACGGGCTGTCCACGCTTTCGAGAAAGCTGCGTGCAAAGGCATAGCCGTCCGTGATGGTGGAGTCGTGGCACTCCAGCCCCAGCACAATGCCATACTTTTCTGCAAGTGCTGCCGCCTGCTTTGCCTGTGCGAGCAGCAGGGCGGCCTCCTCCTTGCCGTACATGGCGCTGGAGCGGGTGCCGCACCAGATGCGCATGATGGGCGCGCCGAGCGTTTTTGCCGTTTTCAGATACATCTCCAATTCTTCTGCGCGCTGTAGGCCAAGCCGAAAGTAGCTGCCGTAGCTCAATACGGTTAGTCCGGCCTCCCGCGTTGCGTGCGCGGTTTCTTCTGCCTTTTGATACGCGCCGCAGGGCACATGCACGTCGCCGCCCCACTCGACTCCATCAAGGCCTGCCTGCCTTGCAAGCTTGATGATCTCATAGGGGGCAAGACTTCGGAATGTGACCGAGGCAACGCCTGTTTGCTTTTCCATGGAATACCAGCCTTCCTGTTTTAATTTATGCCATCTTTTCCAACATTTTTAGAGTAACTTCGTACTTTGCCGGCTCTCCGCGCTGGAACCGGTGAAATTCTTCCAACATATATTCCGCCATACGCACCAGCTCTCTGCCGGAGCTCCCCGCCATGTGCGGCGTCAGGTAGACATTCGGCAGATGGTAAAGCGGGCTGGCGTCCTCCGGCGGTTCTGGGTCGGTCACATCCAGCAGCGCGGTGAAGGTCGGGTCGCTTTTCAGCTTTTGGATGAGGGCACCCTCGTCCACCTGCGCGCCGCGCCCGGTATTGAGAAAGGTGGAATAAGACGGCATCCGTGCAAGCAGGTCGCCGTTTATGATCCCTCTTGTTTCCGGTACGTCGGCAAGGTGGTTTGATACAACACTACAGGACTGGAAAACCGTTTCGAGCGACGCCTTTGTTACGCCAAGCGTGTTGGCTTCCTCATCCGACAAAAATGGGTCGTACACAAACAGTTCGAGCCGGTATGGGGCAAGATACTGGATGACGAGCCGCCCGACGGCCCCTGCACCGAGCAGGCCGACCCTTGCGCCGTAATTGCCCGGGCAATGGGAAAAGCGGGCGGCGGCTAATGCATAGTCCGCCCTGTATGACGGCTTGCAGCACTGGAAGAAGCCTTTGTTTGCCAGCACAATCTGCGCCGCGCAGAACTCCGCCACCGGGACCGCGTTGGCCGCATAGGCGGAAAAGACACGCACGCCGCGCTCCAAAAAGGGGTGGGCAAAGGACTTCACGCTTCCCGCGCTGTAAAACACAGCACGCAGGTTCGGAAAGTAAGCCGCAATTTCCTCTTTGCTAAACGCCGGCATGTTCCAAGTGGAGAAGGCCGCTTCCGCTTCCCGCGCCTCGGGAAGATGCCCTGGCAGATTACTGCGGTTGATGTATGTTTCGCTAATCAGGCCCGCCTCGTCCCGGAGCCGGGCCACGATATTGTCTGTGTATATTTGGGTAACTGGGCGGATGGCGTCGTCGCCTTTTTTTTCAATCAGAAAGATACTTTTCATGCAGGCCGCCTCCTGTCAGTCGATATAATCGTCCATAAAATGATGACGCTGTCCATTCGACTTGTATCCGATCATGGTGTCGAGGTTGACGTTGTACACGCTTTTAAATAGATTATATTCCACGTTTTCGTTCGTTTTCTTCATTTCCGCAATCAGCTTTTTTATCTCA
>DVOF01000075.1 GCA_018713805.1 Candidatus Aphodoplasma excrementigallinarum
GTATATACGTATCAACCAAAAGGTGTCTGTTCCATGCAGATCGACATTGAAGTCGAGGATGGAATCGTAAAAAATGTTAAGTTCCACGGCGGATGCAACGGAAATGGAAAGGGGATTGCGAGCCTTGTGCGCGGGAGAAGCGTCGACGAGGTGATTGCCGCGCTGGAGGGGACGACGTGCGGGAGCAAGCCGACCTCCTGCCCGGACCAGCTTGCGGTCGCGCTCAAGGAAATTCGGAAGGGCGCGTAAGGCTGGCTTTATCAAAGGGGAAACAATTCAGATGGAAAAAATGGCAGAGTTTTTTGAAAAACGAATCGGGGAGTACGACAGCCACATGATGACAGAGGTGGCGGGCTGCTGTGAGGGGTACCGGAAAATGGCGGAGCTTTTGCGCCCGGACACAAAGACGCTCCTCGATCTGGGGTGCGGTACAGGACTGGAGCTGGACGAGATTTACCGCAGGTTCCCGGACATACAAGTCGTAGGGGTTGACCTGACGCAGGCTATGCTTGACCGGCTGAAGCAGAAACATCCGGATAAGCGGCTTACCCTGATTTGCGCTGATTATTTTCAGGCCGAGTTGGGAGAAGGGCAGTTCGACGCGGCGGTGTCGTTTGAGACCATGCACCACTTCGCCCATGCGCCGAAACGGGCGCTGTATCACAAAATCTACACCGCGCTGAAGGCGGACGGAGTGTATTTAGAGTGCGACTATATGGTCGAAACACAGGAGGAGGAAGACGCCCTGTTTGCAGAGAGCGACCGGCTTTACAGGGAATTTACGACGGAGCCGGATACATTTTATCATATCGATACGCCCTGCACGGTTGAGAATCAGATTCATCTTTTACAGGAGGCTGGGTTTTCGTCGGTAAAGCTCATGTTCCGGCTGGAAAATACGACGCTCTTATTAGCAAAAAAATGACCGCCCATTCGCTGCATTACTGTGCAAACGAATAGGCGGGGTCAGAGAGTTCCACACGGCTCTTATCAAGTGTCGTGTGGATTTTTTTGTTTTTATCCACAATGAGTACGTCATACCCGCGCTCCTGTGCCAGCGCCAGTCCCTCGTCGATATCCATCATATAAAGCGAGGTTGAGAGCGCGTCCGCCTCCATGGAGCTTGGCCCGATTATGGTGACGCTTTCCGCCGCGCCGTTATATGGATATCCGGTAGCCGGGTCGAGGATATGGTGGTACAGGACGCCATCCTGCGTGAAGTTGCGCTCATATGCGCCAGAGGTAACAACGCTCGTTGCCGCGCCAGGCGCGTTTTGCAGCGATATGACGGCAAGGTAGGAGCCGGTCGCAGCAAACGGCGTCTGAATCCCGACGCGCCACGGTTTGTTGATGTCGCGGTGAAACCAGTTGTTTTGCAGCGCGTCAAACGGGGAATTGTTTGTGCCAAGGAACACAATATTGCCGCCGAGGTCACAGAGCGCCTTGGCGCAGCCGTGCTGTACCAGCGTTTTTGCCGTTTCGTCGGCTGCGTATCCCTTTGCGATACCGCCGAGGTCAAGCTGCATCCCATCCTTTAAAAAGGTGATTGTTTTATTCTCCCGGTCAAGCACGACATTTTGATATCCGACGCGCGATAAAGCCTCGGACAGCTCAGTGTCTGTAGGGACGCGCGGTGTCCCCGCAAAGCCCCAAAGGTCTGTGACCGGCTTGATCGTTATGTCGAACCGCCCGCCCGTCAGCTCGCTGTAGGACAGCGCTGTTTCCACCACGGAAAAAAGCGCGTCGCTGACGGGGATCGGTACGTTAGCCCTGCCGACACTGTTGACATAGGCTACCTCGCTTGTATCGATATATGCGCTCAGCTGTTCCTCGATTTGACGTATGGTCTGGATGCCGGCCTCCACCGGTGTACGATCCGCACCATAGGTTGTCACGGTGACATAGGTATTCAGTGCAAACGCCGATTCTTTTACGGTCACGCCGCTTCGTGCCGCCGTCAGGCCAAGAATGGCAACGGCGAGCAGGACCGCGCCGGCAACCAGATAGGCGGTCAGATTCTTCAGCTTCATAGCTCACGCTCCCTTTGCACCATTATACCGCAGGCAAGCAGAAAAGTAAAGCGGGAGCAAATGCCCCCGCTTTAAATGGTTCAATCAAAGCGTACCGAACAGCCGGTCACCCGCGTCGCCCAGCCCGGGCACGATATAGCCCTTTTCATTGAGCCGTTCGTCGACAATCCCACAGAACACCTCTACGTCCGGATGCGCCTTCGTCACAACGTCCACACCCTCCGGGGAGGCAATAATGCACATCAGCTTAATCCGCTGTGCGCCGCGCTTTTTGATAAAGTCAATCGCCGCTGCGCTGCTCCCGCCTGTCGCGAGCATGGGGTCTAATACGAGTACCTGCCGCTTTGCAATATCGGGCGGCAGCTTGCAGTAATATTCCACCGGCTGGAGCGTTTCATGGTCGCGGTACAACCCGATATGTCCCACCTTCGCAGCAGGAATCAGGCTCATCAGTGCATCGACCATGCCGAGGCCGGCGCGCAGGATTGGCACGAGCGCAACCTGCTTGTCGATAAAGCGTCCCGTCGTCTTCGCAAGCGGCGTTTCGACCTCGCGCTCTGTCAGCTCCAGGTCGCGCGTCGCTTCATAGCCCATCAGAAGCGCGATTTCATAGGCCAGCTCGCGGAAGTCCTTGACGGACGTATCCTTATTGCGCAGCATGGAGATTTTGTGCAGAATCAGCGGATGGTCCATCACATGTACGTGATTATTCATATCTCTATCCTTCTTTCTTAATACAATCGGGTTTCTATTTTGCTTATGCATGGGACAGGAGCGGGAACATCAGCGCATGATCAGCAAAGAGGTTCTCTTTTCCGTCCAAAACAAACAGGGTCGTGTCCTCGTCCTGAAACGGTTGGGCAGAGCAGCCGGCCGTATCCTGTGGCGTAAAGCCGAAACGCACCGTTTGCGTCTCTTCCCGCATGACGGCGGAGAGCACGTCGCCGAGCGCATGGCCGCTGCCGCCAAAGATATCGCAGCACAGCAGCGTACTGCCGTCATGTTCTGCGACGAGTACGGCGTCATACGCTTCTGCATAGTAGATACAATCCCTCCAAAAGGAACTGTGGAACATGGTAAGGCCGTAGCGGTCAAGCAGCTGCAAAGCTGCAAACGGGTTTTCTTTCCGGCTAAAAAGCTCAAACAGCCTACGGTCGTCCGCATCGTCGAGACTTAACCTGCGCGCCGCTGCGGCGCCGATACGGTTTTGTTTGACCGTTTTCCTGTGCTGAAACTCCTGCACGGCTGAAAAGCCGAATTTGGGATAAAAGTCCAGCACCGTATCGTTTGCAAAGAGGAAAACCCCGTCACAGCGCGCCTGCCAGTCATGCAAAATCTCCGTGATCAGCCTGCGGGATAAGCCGCGGTTTCGATAGCGGCTGTCCGTCATAACGGTACCGATCTGGATATAGCGCCGCACCTGGCCCTGCCATAAAAAATCCATACGGTTGACCGCCGCATTGGCAACGACGGCGTCCCCCTCTGTAAGCGCATAGGGGAGATAGCTGTCTGACCAGCAACCATCCCGGTACCAGCCCTCAAAGGATATCCCAAAAGTCTTTTTTGCCAGCGCGTTGAAGCTATGGCGCAGAGCAGCATTGTCACGGATTTGTTTTTGAAGTTCCATTTATTCCTCCGAGCCATGCAGTCAGATGTCTTTTGGCAAAACGGCGTTGAGCAGTACACCCAGCACAGTAGCGACGAACAGGCCGGAAATGTTGAGCGTAACTGTTCCGATAATAACCGGGATTCCGCCGATTGCACCAATGCCAAGCCCCGTCGTCAGGATAACTGCCACAATCGTCAGGTTGCGCGAATGCGCAAAGTCAAGGTTTGACTCCGCCAGCAGACGGATACCGACGCTTGCAATCATACCGAACAGCATCAGTTCCACGCCGCCCTTGACCGGGCCAGGTATCGTCTGGAGCACTGCGCCGAACTTCCCGAACAGGCCGAGGATGATGGCAAATACAGCCGCAAGGCGCAGGATTGCGGGGTTATAGTTTTTCGTCGTTGCAAGCACACCCGTGTTTTCAGAATAGGTCGTGTTTGCCGGGCCGCCGAGCAGGCCTGCCACAAATGTCGCAAGGCCGTCGCCAATCAACGTACGGTGTAGGCCGGGGTCTTTGAAGAAGTCCTTGCCGACCACGGCGCCGTTTGTCGTAATGTCGCCGATATGCTCCATAAACGTAACGATTGCAATCGGCGCAATGGAAAGAATAATCCCCCAGTCAAACTTTGGCACAGAGAAGAACGTCGTCGTCTGCCCGTAACTGTTTGTAAACTCCGTCACATAGGGAATGTTGATCCATGCAGCGTCGAAAATTGGTGTAAAATCCATTGTGAATACGCCGCAGAAGTGCAGGACCACACAAAGCAGATACCCGGACGCAATGCCGATCAGAATTGGTACCAGTTTGAAAAAGCCCTTTGCAAACAGGGTACACACAATCACGACAGCAAGCGTGAATGCCGCTATCCCGAGGCTGATCCCCTGCGCTGCGGTGATACTGCCTTCGATGGCAGTACTGTTTAAACAGTCGCTGATTGCCGTGCCGGCGAGGCCAATGCCGATTACGACAATGATCGGGCCTGTAACGACAGGCGGGAAAAAGTTTTTAATCCGCTCTGAGCCGAGCAGGTAAACAAGAAGCGCAAATACCAAATACACGAGGCCGGCGACCATGATGCCGCCCTGTGCATATTCGATCCCCTTTGTTTCCACCGCAGACGCAACCGCGGCGATAAACGCGAACGAAGAACCGACGAACACAGGCACCTTAAACTTGGTACAGCAGTGGAAAATGATGGTGCCAATCCCGGCTGTAACAAGGGCAACCGCCGGGTCAAAGCCCGTCATGAGCGGCACGAGCACCGTTGCGCCGAACATGGCAAACAAATGCTGGATGCCAAGCGCATAATCTTTGCCGGTAAGCTTTTGCATATAAATCCCTCCATATATAATTTTTTTAGCGGCCTCCCTCCCCCGTGGAAGAGGCCTAAACCTTTAAAATTATACAATAAAGAAAGGCGTTTGTCTACAGTTTTCCAAAAAAACCTACAAAAACCGTAAAAATCATGTAAAAAATTCAGCTATACCCCCTTTTTAGTGCAGTTCCCGTAATTTATGGATTTGTTCTTCAATTTCGGCCTTTGCCGGCTCATTGATCGTTTCCGGCGACAGAACCGGTACGCCTGCGCCGACCCGGTCATTATGGCGTCCATACTCCAACGTTATTATTTCCGGCTGGCAATACCCGAGCACAAATTCCAATGCCCGATACCCCTCGTCATTGATTTTTGTGTGACACATGATATCGTCTTGCGCAATCACCCATCCATTGATGTGGATTTCAATCGTTTTGGATAGAGGGAGCCGCTTAAAGTATTCAAAAAACGGCATGCCCAGCCACTGCGAAGCGCAGAATGCGTGGCTGATATCGAGTAAAAACGCGCAGCCGCTCTCGTCGATCAGGCGTGTGATGACTGCGGGTTTTAACAAATCGCCCCATATGGGCGTGTCGCAATTCTCGAGCGCTACAAATTCCATATTAGAATACTTTTCTTTCAAAAATTGTGCATTGCTGACGATTGTTTGAAACACCTGTTCAAACGGGACATCGGCCGGCAACTGTGTAAGAGCTGGGTGAAACGACAGGCCCGGCGTCTTGGTCATACATATCAGTTCGTCCGCAACGGCGTCGTTAAAGTCTGCCTGCAGCGACGGCGAGGACAGGTCATGCGGCGCAGGGTAGAGCCC
>DVOF01000076.1 GCA_018713805.1 Candidatus Aphodoplasma excrementigallinarum
AATATAGGAGGTAGAAAGGGCTGGTGACGCCATGGGGAAAAATCTGAAACTGAAAGCGGCCCGCGCTGCGCTCGATATGACGCAGAAAGACCTGGCCGAGGCGGTCGGCGTAACGCGGCAGACCATAAACGCCATCGAAAAGGGTGACTATAACCCAACAATCCGGCTCTGTAATGCGATTTGCAGGGCGCTCGGGAAGACGCTGGACGAACTGTTTTGGGAGAGCGGGGAGTGAGGAGGAGAGAAGATGGAGAAAAATTATGACGAGTATCAAATCAAAATCCGGCACAGGCTTGCCTTTCACACCATGCTGCTGACATTTGTGCTTATTGTTGGGAACGCCTTTATCAAGAGTTGGTATGTATGGGCGGAACCGGCGCGGAGGCTATGGTACTTGTCGGGGTGCCGACGCTGTACTTCGTCACGGGCGCAGTGTTTAAAAACGTCTATATCAGCGCCAAGGAGAGCAGCCCATGGATAACAATCATGCTGTTTGGCCTGCTGGCGGTTGCGGAACTTTTTTCGTTTTTGGCAGGCGGCATGGGCGGGCTCATCACAGACGGGCGGCTGTCGGCAGGAGCTATGCCGCTTGCGCTGCTTATTCTATTCGGCTATTTATCGCTTATTTTGCTGGTTAAAGAGCTGCTCAACCGGCGTGAAAGGGAAGAATAAAAGGCTGCGCCTGGTTAGGCACAGCCTTTTTGCTACCGGATATCGATTTCCCAGTCCTTATGGTAATACTGCCTATCCCGCTCATTGATCTGGCGTAGTACACGGCAGGGGGAGCCGACGGCAACGACGTTTGGCGGTATGTCCTTTGTCACGACGCTGCCCGCGCCGATTACGGAATTGTCCCCGATGGTAACGCCAGGCAGGACAATGCTGCCCGCGCCGACCCATACGTTATTGCCAATGTGGATGGGCAGGTTATACTGGGCCACCTTGCTCCGCAAATCCGGGTCAATCGGGTGCGTCCCGGTTGCGAGGGTGACATTCGGCCCAAACATTACCTTGTCGCCCACAAAAATCTCGCAGTCGTCCACCAAAACGAGATTGAAGTTGGCATAGACCTGGTTCCCAAAGTGGACGTACTTCCCGCCCCAGTTTGCATGGAACGGCGTTTCAATGTAGCAGTCGTCCCCGATTTCGGCAAACATTTCCTTCAGCAGGCGGGTCTTTTCCGCGGCCTGGCTCGGGTGGAGGCTGTTGTATTCGAATACCTTGTCGAGATAGGCGGCCTGCTCCGTCATGAGCTCCTCGCTGCCGCAGAAGTAGAGCTTTCCGCCGAGGATCCGGCGTGTCAGTTCGTTTTTATCCATCGTTTCCTCCTTGCTCAATCCTTTGGAAACCGCAGAACGCGTACGCCGAAGGAATCGAGTTCAATCTCGCTTCCAGCCGGGAGATTCGTTTCCATATCAACAGCACGCGTGTCCTCAAAGGTTGCAAACTGGATTTCGTCCGTATAATTCTGAACAAATACATATTTGTTTTCCGCATCTTCGCGCATCGTGCAGACAACACCAACCGGCAGGTCGGCGCGCGGCGTGCGCGCGGGCGCAGTGTCAGCAATTACTTTTTCGCAGAGTGCCTGCGTCAGGGCGCCCGTGTCACGGCAGGCGATATAGTACGCTTTGCCGCCTTGATAATCGTTTTCAAAGACTGCGCCGCCGCCCTGATAAAAGTCGTGCTCATAGGTAGCGAGCGTTTTTGCGCCCTGCGCATGTACGATTTCGCAGTAGTCGCGAACCTCGTAGCTTTGCCCGCCGTACGATACGGCATTGCGCTCGTCCGGGCAGAGCGTGTCGACCTCCTCGGCCCATACGCCGAACGCGTCCTTGAGCGTGCCGCAGGGGAAGCCGCCCAGGTGGCAGAGGTCGTTTTCGTTGACCATGCCGGACAGATAGGTCATAATCGCCGTGCCGCCGTTTGCCACAAACTGTGCAATGCGCTCCTCCACGCCCTCTTTGATCATATAGAGCATGGGCATGACGAGCACCTTATAGCCGGAAAAGTCATAGCCCGAGTCGATGACGTCGACGCTGACGCCGTTTTTCCAGAAGGGGTAGTAATAATTTACAAGCGTGTCGATATATTTTTTGTCGCTTTTCTGGAAGCCCTGCGCTTCCTTAAGCGCCATATGGTTTTCGTGGTCATAGATGAGTGCGACGTCGCTGTTTGTCACCGCGCCGCGCACGCATTCGAGCTTTTTGAGGCATTCGCCAACCTGCGCCACGTCGCCAAAGACGCGCGTATGCTCGTGCCCGACGTGGTCGACGACCGCGCCGTGGAACTTCTCCGACGCGCCGCGCCCCTTGCGCCATTGGAAATACATCACGCTGTCGGAGCCGTGCGCAATCGCCTGCAAAGAAGCTGTCTTATGCATGTTCGGACGCTTGGGCTTATTGATTTCCTTCCAGTTTACCGCGCTGGGCGTGCTCTCCATGAGGATAAACGGCTTGTGCAGGTACGAGCGCATGGAGTCGTGCATCAGCGCCGTACGGCACGCGGTCATATAGTTGCTTCGCGCCGTGTCATGCCACGCCGGATAACTGTCCCAGGAGATAAAGTCGAGCGCATCCTTAAACTTGCTGTAGTCAAGCCCTTCATAAAAGTCCATAAAATTCGTCGTGACCGGGATGCCGGGCGTGATGGCGCGCAGCGGCGCGGTCTCGTTATTCATAAAGTCAATTGTCTGATGCGTCACAAACCGCTTCCAGTCGAGCGTCAGCCCGTGCAGGTACGCCTCGCCGCGCCCGTCCGGCGGGGTCGGGGATTCGATCTGGTCCCACGATGTATAGATATGGCTCCAAAACGGCGTCCACCATTGCCGGTTGAGCAGGTCGAGGTCGCCGTGGTACTTTTCCTTGAGCCATGCGCGGAATGCCTGCTGGCACAACTCGCAATGGCACTCGCCGCCGTACTCGTTTGACACATGCCACGCAATCAAAGCAGGATGGTCTTTGTAGTGCTCCGCCAGCGCGGTGTTGACGGCGCGCACCTTTTCCCGGTAGACTGGGGAGGTGTAGCAGTGGTTGTGCCGGTGCGCAAACAGGATCCTCTGCCGGTCGGGCATAACGCGCAGCACCTCGGGATATTTTTGCGCCATCCATGCCGGGCGCGCGCCGCTCGGTGTGGCGAGCAGGACGCGGATCCCGTTCTGATACAGATTGTCGATCACCGAGTCGAAAAAGCCAAATTCGTAGCGCCCCTCCTCCGGTTCGAGCACCGACCAGGCAAAAATGCCGAGCGACACGGCGTTTACGCCCGCAAGCTTCATCAGCCGGATATCTTCGGCCAGGATGTCCGGCCGGTCCATCCATTGGTCGGGGTTATAGTCGCCGCCGTGCAAAAGCTGGGGCATGTTTCTGACAAGTGGTTTATGTTTTTCCATAGCAGCCTCCTCATGTATTTGAAGTATGTGTTTCTTCTATCCAGCCTTGTACCGCATGAAGCAGCACGGTTTTTTCGTTTTCTGCCGCGCCGTCTATGACGAGGGTGAGCAAATAGTCTAATGCCGCGCCGATCTGCCGTCCTTCCAGTCCGAGCGTAATCATATCGCGACCGTTCACCGCCAAATCGCGCAGGGAAAAGCACGCGCCCTCGTCGAGCACTTCCTGCGCCAATGTGCGTATCTGCCCAAGCGCGTGAAGCCGCGGTGCGACGTAGGGCGCGGCGTGCGCCTTGCTGTCGGCGGCCTGTAAACGCAGCAGGTCAAAAAACAGCTCCGGCCCAAGCCGTCCAAGCCACCGCTTCACGCTCTTTTTCGTCGGCGCCAGCTCGGCGTCGTGGTATTCGATCAATGTTAGGACGGCGTGCTTGGTCGCGTTGTCGCATTTTAAGCGGTTTAGCAGATTGCGTGTCAGCTCGACGCTCTGTTTGGCGTGACCGTAGAAATGTCCTATACCATCCTCATCCATGGTAAAGCACGCCGGCTTGCCGATATCGTGCAGAAACGCCGCCAGCCGGAGCGGCAGGCTGTGCGCTTCAATGCTGGCAAGCGCGCGCAGGCTGTGGCGCCATACGTCGCTGTCATGGTATTTGGTGTGCTGCGCAAAGCCGAACATCGCCGTAATCTCCGGCAGAAAGACCGCCAGTACGTCGCGGTATTCGTCAAGCAGCGGTGCAGGGTTGATTCCGCATAACAGTTTGAAAAACTCAGCCTGAATGCGCTCCGCCGCAATATGGTTTAACAGCAGCTTGTTTTTATGGATGCTCTTTGCCGTTTCCGGCTCGATCGTAAAGCCAAGCACAGCGGCAAAGCGGAGCGCGCGCAAGATGCGCAGTGCATCCTCGCCGAAGCGTATATCCGGCACGCCCACGCACCGGATGAGCCGTGCGCGCAGATCCTGCTGCCCGCCGAAGCAGTCGACCAGCCCCGTCGACGGGCGGTACGCCATCGCGTTGACCGTGAAGTCGCGCCGGGCGAGGTCGTCACGCAGGTTACCCGTGAAGGTGACGCAGTCCGGACGGCGGTTGTCGTGGTAGTCGCCGTCAATACGGAAGGTGGTGACCTCCACCGGAACCGAGTCGACCACAACAGTGACCGTCCCATGCTGGAGACCCGTTTCCACGGTATGGTAAGCGGAAAACGCCGCAAGCACCTGCTGCGGCGTCGCATTGGTTGTAATGTCATAGTCGGAGGGCGTGTCCCCAAGCAGGCTGTCCCGCACACAGCCGCCGACCAGATAGGCATCGTACCCATTCTGCTCCAGTACGGTGAGCACCGTCTGCGCATGGGAAGGGATTGGAATCATATTAGCCAGCCTCCCTTCGTCAATCTGCCAGTTGGGCAAGCAGGACACCCGCCTCGTCATAGCTGAGCGAGGTACGGGTATTTGACACCACAACGAGCCCGCGCGCATCGTAGAATACATTTACGCCGATCATGTCGCACAGCGCGCGGACGGGAAGGAACAGCCTGTCGTACAAGTTCACCGGCGGCTGGTCCATCGTCTTGACCGTCTTGTTATAGAAGCGTACGTCCGGGCTGTAGGTGAGCACCTCCGCCGTCGGCGTGTCCGCTTTGAGCAGGATGGATACATAGTCGCTCTGGACGAGCGCGCTGTCGGTGAGGTAGTCCCAGGTTACGGTATAGCCGGGCACGTGCTCCGCGATAAAGCGCATGGGCAGGAGCGTCCGGTCGTTCTGGATAAACGCGCAGATGCGGTCATCCGCGGGGTCAATCTGCGTCCGTACGCCGTCGACAAGCGCGGCAGACTGGTTTGTCAGAAGCGCAATTTCAAAGTTTTTTGCCTCTGGTTCTGCCACCTCATACCCATAGCCGGTTATGGGCGCTTCCGGCTCGGCTGGTGTATAAAATGTATCGCGCATAACGTAGAGCAAGCCGTCCTGCTGGCCTTTGACCAGCATGGCCCCCTCGGAAAAGCCGCCGTAATGTATAGGAAGGTAGCGGCGGGAGCTCCAGATGCCGACACCCTCATTATTTGTGATAGAAAGCAGGTCGTCGCCCACATTGACGCACACGCCGCCGGAAAAGCGCGACGGCATCCGCCCGGCGGGAACGTCCATGATGGTATTGCCTTCCTTGTCGATCAGGTAAATCCGCTCTTCCTGCGGCTTTTTTACCCAGCAGACGCCCTCGGAAAAGCGGTCTGCGTCCGTATAGAGGCCCGGCTCGATGATAAACCTGCCCGTCTGGTCAACGAGACCCATCTCGATATGGTTAAAATCGCTCCCCATGTCCTTGCTCGCCCAGCAAACGCCGTCGGACCATTCGCCCGTCCATACGAAATCAAACCCAGTGAGCAGGGT
>DVOF01000003.1 GCA_018713805.1 Candidatus Aphodoplasma excrementigallinarum
TTACATATTCAACACCTGTATCATATCCCATTTTTCCTTCTTTGTAAAGGTTTTTAGTCCAACATGTAAAAAAACCAAAAAGACAAGGCGTTTGCCTTGTCTTTCCTGTTCCGATTATTTATCCGTCATAATCTCCTTGAGCGAGGACGCCAGCCCCGCAATCCCCTGGATATCTGACGGGATCACGAGTTTTGTCGCATTGCCGTTCGCAACCTTCTCAAGCGCCTCGAGCGACTTAATCGTCAGCACGCCCTGTCCCGGGTTCGACGCATTGATGACCTTGATACCTTCCGCCATCGCCGTCTGCACCTTCAGGATTGCTTCCGCTTCACCTTCCGCTTCCTGAATCTGCGCCTCTTTCTTTGCTTCTGCGTCGAGAATTGCCGCAGTCTTGCGCGCTTCTGCATTCAGTATCATGGATTCCTTTTCGCCCTCTGCAACGAGCACCATCGACCGCTTTTCGCCCTCCGCCTTGAGGATCGCTTCACGCCGCTCGCGCTCTGCCTTCATCTGCTTCTCCATTGCGTCCTGGATCGCCTTCGGCGGCATAATGTTTTTGAGCTCAACACGGTTTATTTTGATCCCCCACGGGTCCGTCGCCTCGTCGAGGATCGAGCGCATTTTCGTATTGATTACGTCGCGCGACGTCAGCGTCTGGTCAAGCTCCATCTCTCCAATAATGTTACGCAGCGTCGTTGCGGTCAGGTTCTCGATCGCCGCCATCGGGTTGTTGACGCCGTACGTATACAGCTTTGCATCCGTTACCTGGAAATATACGACCGTATCGATCTGCATGGTGACGTTATCCTTTGTAATAACCGGCTGCGGCGCAAAATCCACAACCTGCTCTTTCAGGCTGACTCTCTTAACGACCCGCTCAATGAACGGGATTTTGAAGTGCAGGCCAACGCCCCAGCTGCCCTTGTACGCGCCGAGCCGCTCAACTACAAAGGACGACGCCTGCGGCACGATCTTAATATTTGCAACCAAAATCACCAAAACAATTATGACAAAAGCAATCAATACTAACATACCAATTCCTCCTTCATATACTATAAAAATCCCTGATCAATCCTTTTTTCTTACGGTCAGCGTCACGCCGCTCAGCGCCGTTACGACGACGGTCTCCCCAACCTCAATGATGCTGTCGTCCTCGCTCTTTGCGCGCCAGCTTTGCCCGTGAACCTTGATTCTGCCGGCCGCATTCAGGTTGTCAATCCGTTCCGTTACAACGCCTGATTCGCCAATCAGGCTGTCCGCATTCGTCTTCTCAATTTTTTTTGGCATCAGCCACTTCTTCGCCGCATTCCGCGTGCACAGAAGCAAAACCGCAGAAACAGCCGCAAAGATGACCCACTGCCAAAGCACGTCTGCGCCGCAAAACGCCGCGACCATCGCCGCCGCCGCGCCTATCGCAAACCAGATACAGACGAGCGTATAGGTTAACGCTTCCACGGCAAACAACACCACCGACAGGATCAGCCATAAATACTCCGCCATACCAAACCTCCTCCTTTACCGCTTCCGGCTCTGCCGTCACGCCTATTATACACCAGCTTATGCCTTTGTGCAACCTATTTAACAGAATCTTTTCTTTCTCTCATCCACACAGGGCAGAAAATGAAAAAGCAGCGGCCAATGCCGCTGCCTTCCACATTTAAAAGATGCCCCGCCGAGCCGTAAGTGACGCCTTTATATTACCTGCCTAAGCAGGTGGGCAACCGCCTCTGTGCTTCGCGCTTCCTCTTCCATTTAGGGAGGCCTGCAATCCACACAGAGAGCAAGAATCCCTTTAAAAATGTGTTGGTAAAATAAATGGCTATATTACGCACACCGCAGGGTGTCATCCTCTTTTCCTGTCCCCATCATATCATATCCTGCACGAAAGTGCAAGCGTTTATGCAAAGAATATCGTGCAAAATTTTGTAAATTGATATCCTACTCCTCCGGCTCTTCCAAATCCTCCAGCCTTCGTTCAAACTCGGCAAACGCAGCGTCCAGCTCTGCCTCGTCCTCAATCACCGTGAGCAGGTCCTCGCCGTCGTCGTCCGCCTCCAGACGGAAGATGACCACTTCGTCGTTCTCCCTGCCATCGTCAAGTATCTCAAGCAAAACAATATATACGTTGTCATCAAGCTCAAACGTATCAAGATGTTCAAAATCAACCGGGTTATTGTCCTCGTCATAAAGTGTTATGATATTTTCTTCCTCGTTCATGCCGCTATCCCCTTTCCAAATGGGCTTTACAAACCGCTATTATTGTATCCGATTCCAGGCGGCATGTCAACTCCATTTTACGAAATACACTGAAAACTTGACAGGACTATATGAACAGTATATACTGAAATCAACAAAAATGTGCGGCTTTTCGGATTTTATAATTTAAGGAGGGTTTATCATGAAACGGATTCTAACACACACAGCTATATTGCTTCTCATCGTCTTTCTGCTCCCGGTATGCTCCGCCGAAGCGCGCAGGTATGATTTTCATACTTTGTCGGAGGAAGAACGCCCCAAGCTCAGCGCCGATGGCACATACTTTTATGTAGAGTGCCCATCCGGCACGTATACGATACCCGATTATGTGCCCGCGCAAGACGATACCCCACGCAATCATATAGAAGAATATGGCTGGCTCGACCCAAAGTATAAGTACGCAAGCAAAGCGACATGCGGCCGCATATTTGTGAGTGAGCAGCCGCTCCCGGAAAAATTAGAAGATCATATCGGACCTAATAGCCCAGAAGAGGCAATTGCTTTCCGGGACTCTCTTTATATGGATTTAACGCTTATGGATTTGAAGGGCAATATCATTATGGACGGCTTACAGTCGAATGTTTATGTTAGAAGAGATGGCTGGGGTTCCATGACCGGGCCAAAAACTTATTATCAAATAACATATCGCGAAAGCCAATTTACACCAACAGGAATCGCCTATGTGAAACGTGATGGAAAATATGGTATCATTGATCCGGACGGAAATCTTTTGCTTGATTTTACTTTGGATGAATATGAACCTTGCAAAGGCTATTTAGGAGAAAAAGGATATATTATCTCCGGTCTTAAAGTTTTCGACCCATACGGTAACATTTACGCGGATTTTACATCAATACCAAACCGGCAGCTTTATGACCGCATCACTATAGCGCCGCCCGAATATAATACTGCGATTGTGTATAATATGGATACAGCTAAATATGGACTCATTGATGATGTCGGAAACATAGTGCTTCCACTTGAATATGATTTTATCGGACCGCTTCAAAAGAATGCATACAGAGTAGAACAGTACACTGGCAAAAATTATCTATGGGGCATATATGACATTGAAACACAAACCGTAGATTGGTGGGAAGATACACCAAACAGCTTTTCCAACAGTTATCTAGAAAAAAGTGTAATAAAATCATATGTTTATGTAGACGGGGGATACCGCTATTATGACGAAGATTTTGAATTAGTATGCGACTGTAAAAACAACGCTATGTATGATGCGCAAGGGAATGTTGTTGAGGGGGCCTATGGCCCGATAGACTATCCTTTAACTGATGGGATTAATGTCTATAGTTTTGGTTACAGGAGCGGCCTTGTCGCAATCAACGAAATCCCGGAGCCGCAGGCCGCAGACGGCGGCCACTACATCTGCATGATGCTCGATAACCCGCTCATCAACGTCGACGGCAATGTTTCCACAATCGTCGAAAACAATTACTTTTTTAAGCCTCCGCTCGAGAACGACCGCACGCTCGTGCCGATGCGCGTCATATTTGAGGCGTTGGGTGCGCAGGTCGAGTGGGACGGCGAAACGCAGACGGTTACAGCAATAAAAGACGGCAAAACCATGCGGCTGCAAATCGACAAAAACGAGCTGTATGTAGGCGATGAAATGGTATGGCTCGACACGCCCCCAAGGCTGATAGAGGGCAACACCCTCGTGCCGCTCCGTGCGGTATCGGAAAACTTCGGCGCAACTGTTTTATGGGACGACGGCACCCGGCTTATCACAATTTCATGGGCATAGTCTACCCCGGTTGACAAGTGGGCTTGTTTTCTATATAATAATCACATGATTAATAAAAAATGGTGCCTTACATGGCACTGTTTTTTATGCGGAAAGGGACGAAAGGCATGGATAACACACAGCAACTGGGGAGCGCGCCGATTGGGAAGCTGCTTTTCAAGCTGGCGGTGCCCGCTGTAGCGGCGCAAATCGTAAACATACTTTATAACATTGTCGACCGGATTTATATCGGGCATATCCCGGATATCGGTTCCGCCGCGCTGACCGGCGTGGGCGTTACGTTCCCGGTTTTGATGATTATATCGGCGTTTTCCTCCCTGGTCGGGATGGGCGGCGCGCCGCTCGCTTCTATTAAAATGGGGGAAAAGGATATGGACGGTGCGCAGCGGATTCTTGGCAATGCGGTGCTGATGCTTTTGATTTTCTCGGTTGTGCTGACCGCAGTATTCCTGATTTTTAACGAACCAATCCTGTATACCTTCGGCGCAAGCAAAGACACAATCGGCTATGCTATGGAGTATATGACGATTTATGTCTGCGGGACTATTTTTGTCCAGATTGCGCTTGGCCTGAATTCGTTTATCACGGCACAGGGCGCCGCCAAGACGAGCATGATGACGGTTCTGATTGGCGCAATCATCAATATCGTACTCGACCCGGTCTTCATCTTCGGCCTGAATATGGGCGTAAGCGGCGCGGCGCTTGCAACTGTCATCGCGCAGGCTGTTTCGGCCATCTGGGTGTTTTGCTACCTGCTCAGCAAGCGGACGAAGCTTCGGATTTCGCTCCGCTCAATCCGGCTGAAGTGGAAGGTCGTAACCGGGATTTTGGCGCTTGGCGTTTCGCCGTTTATCATGCAGAGCACAGAGAGCCTGCTCAACGTGGTATTCAACACCTCACTTTTAAAGTACGGCGGCGACATCGCCGTCGGCGCGATGACCATCCTGTCGAGCCTGATGCAGGTGATGTCCATGCCAATCCAGGGGCTGACGCAGGGCGCGCAGCCGATCGTCAGCTATAACTATGGGGCGCGGAATTTGGACCGGGTAAAAAAGGCATACAAGCTGCTGCTGATTGCCTGTTTGACTTATGCAGTCCTATTTTGGGCTGCCATGATGCTCTTCCCGAATATTTTCGTCGCCATGTTTGCAAGCGACCCGGCACTTGCCAGCTTCACAGTATGGGCGCTGCGGATTTATATGTCAATGATCTTTGTGATGGGGGCACAAACCGCGTGTCAGCAGACGTTTATTGCGCTGGGGCAGGCAAAAGTATCGCTCTTTTTAGCCCTGCTGCGGAAAATCGTGCTTTTGATCCCGCTGATTTACCTGCTCCCGACCTTCTTTGCCGGAAACGACGGCAAGCTGTTTGGCGTTTTCCTTGCCGAGCCGATATCCGACACGTTGGCGGTTGCCACGACGGTGACATTGTTTGCGATTCAGTTCCGCAAGATCATGCGCCGCGCGGAGGTGGACAAACGCCTTGCTGAAGAAATCTGATTTCGCTATTTAAGAGCCTTGTTGCAAGGCTCTTTTTCTTTTTTTATTATTTTTCAAATTTCTATTGACATTTTGTAACTACAGGTGTAGAATAATCATAGACTACATATGTAGAAATAAAAGGAGGTTTATGCAATGGCAAAAGAAGCGGTCTCCATCAGCGACGCAGAACTCGAAATCATGAAAGTGGTGTGGAAGCAGCGTGCACCTGTGGCCACACATTCCATTATTGAAGCTGTCGCACATAAGGAATGGAAGCGTACGACAATCTCCACCCTGCTGACCAGACTGGTGGAGAAGGGCGCGCTGAGCGCGGAAAAGCAGGGCAACAGCTATGCTTATACGCCGCTGATTACGGAAAAGGCCTATCGAAAGGCGCAGACAAAAAATTTGATTCAAACGCTGTATAACGGCTCGGTCCGCGACCTTGCGGTCTCTCTTTTTGAGGGCGGCGGCCTGTCGGAGGCGGACATCGACGAGCTGCGGAAGCGGTTCTCGCTTTAGGAGGTGGGGGTCGTGCTGACACAATTGTTTTCAATGGTGCTTTGCGCCTCGCTGGCTGGTGGCGTCCTCACGCTGATTCTTCTGCTGCTCAAGCCTGTGACAAAAAGGTGGTTCGGCGCCGCATGGCAGTATTATATCTGGCTTGCCGTATTGCTCGTGCTGCTTGTCCCGCTCCGCTTTAGCATTGCCAATTCTCCGTCCGGCACGATTTTGCAGGCAGAGGATATCCAACCCCAGCAGGTCACGGCAGCGGCAGAAAACGCCGCCGCGCCTTCCGGAGCCGCGCCCGACACAGCTGCGCCTGATGAGCCTGCGGTGCAAAGGCCGGCCATGCTTGCCGAAGCGGCTGATACTATAGGCGGGCATCTGGGCATCATCAGCATGATTTGGGTTGCCGGTATGCTCGCAATCCTCTGCATCAGGCTCATTTCGTATCATTTTCTGGTACGAAGCTTCCGCAGAAGGACGCGGCCTCTCCCCTGCCCTGAAATACGGAGATTTACAGATAGGCCGGTCCCGGTCCGGATTGGGTCTGGCTTTCGTTCCCCGTTTTTGATCGGGCTGCTGCACCCGACGCTCTACCTGCCAGATACACCGCTGTCTGAAGCGCAGTTCGAAAACATGCTGCGTCATGAGCTCATGCACGTAAAACGGCGCGACCTGTGGTTCAAATGGCTTGCGTTTTTCGTTCGGTGCGTCCACTGGTTCAACCCCGCCGTCTACCTTGCAACGCGCCAAATCAACGAAGCGTGCGAGATTTCCTGCGACCTTGCCGTTACCGCGCAGATGAATCCGGCACAGGAGGCCGGCTATATGAATACAATTCTTGCCGTACTGTCGCAGAACAGCGCAAAAAATATCCCGCTCACCACAGCGATGGCATGCGGCAAAAAACAAATTGAAAGGAGATTTACCATGATTCGGAACCGAAAAAAGATCAAAAAGACAGTTGTCGTCGTATCCATCGTCTTAGCTGTCATTCTTTTCTCTGCCACCGTATACGCCAGCGGTATCCTCGGCGGGCTGGCGTCGCCGGCGGATACCCCGTACCGGAACGGCGCACTTGGCTTTACGCTCACGCTCCCAGCAGACTGGCAGGGAAAGTATACCGTCATAGAATATCCCACGCAGGTTTCCTTCCTCCAGACTGCAACCTATAACAAATACGGCGAAGGCTCCGGCGCGCTGTTCTATATCGAGCGGCTCGACGGGCAGCTGACGCAGGAGCAGATTGACTTTCCCGGGAACCGGAGCATCGCCATGTATGCCAACGGCTATACGTACGTTCTCGGTACGCCGACCGACGTACAGTACCCGATCTGGGCCGACCGGGACGCGGAGGACGTCGCAATTGCCGCGCAGTATGAGGAAATGTTTGCCGGCATTGAACAAATCAAGGCAAGCATCGCGCCGTATTCCGAGAGCGTCACAACAGATACAGTCCGTGATACCGTGAGCGCCTTCTTCTCCGCCTTTGAACAGAGCAATTTTGATGAGATGAAGCAGTACTGCACGCCAGACTGCATAGACGGGTTCTTCGGCAGCGGCTATGTGTTCGGCATGCAGCGGGCAAAGCTGACGAACCTGACGATTGACCCCACAGAATATGCAAAATCGTCAAACGACTTTATCGTACAGGTCGACGTGGAAATGCAGAGCGCGCCCGGCTCGGTCTATGCAGAAGGGCAGACGCAGACGAGCTTTTACCTGATTCTGCTGCGGCAGGAGGATGGGAGCTACCGGATTAACGAGTTTGCAACCGGGCTCTAAGCAGCTTATAAAAACAGGCATACCAAACGGTATGCCTGTTTTTTGCCCTATGCCGGGCTGGATACGCCTGTTCGGGAGGCGATGGCTAAGTAACCCGCCAAAAGGCGGGGACAACCTTTAGCGGCAGCAATTGCAGTTGCAACAGCCGCAGCCGCAGCAACCACATCCACAGCAGCCGCTGTGGCCATTTGTGCAGGCGCAGCCGCTACGTGCACCCGAGCCTGTGTACACCTGCATCGGAACTTCTCCGATCGAAGCCGTCAACCCGCACGCAGAAGCGCCATTTGCCGACGCGCCGAACCAGTTGTCATTGTTACAGCAATACATAAAAAAGCCTCCCAAACAAATTTGCGGGTCTTGCCCGCAATACAGCATATGCGCCAGATGGAGCGCGTGTGCAACAAATATAAAAGAAAACCGCCCCAGACGGGGCGGGGCGTTATTTGATAAATGCGCCAAGCTTTACTACATTGGTATCCGTTGTGAAGTTTGACGTGTTATACAGCACAAGCATATCGGATATCCCGTTTGCGTCAAGATATGCAAGCGGATCCGCATTGAAGTAGCGCAGATCGATGATATGCACGCTCTCGTAGTGGTTCATCAAAAGCGGCAGAATGCTGTTTGCATACGAATCCTTAAAGACCGCCAGCGACTTCCCGTTTTTGTTTGACGTTTCCACAGTAACGACCGGGTGGTTGCCGTCAAAGAACATGCTGTATTTGTCCTTCTTCTCCAGCCACGACATCTCGTAGGGGCTGTCAGACTGCTTGCCCTCATAGACATAGTTGACCGAATAGCTGATGTCAAACTTTGGCCGGTATACACTGATGGTGTCCGGTTCGGCATTAAAGAGCGCCGCCTTTGACCACGTCGTACCGTAAAACTCGTTTGACAAGTCCTCTTTTGTAAAATCGTCCTCCGAATAAGGTGTAATGCCGAGCTGCTTGCAAAGTGCCTGATACACCAAAAAGCTCCCGTATGCCGTCTGATGGTGGTCCGTGCGGAAGTAGATATAATCGCCCTTGTGCGCGGCAAGCTCCTCCGTGGGGTCAAGGACCGTCACGCCCGTACCGGCAAATGTTTCGTCTGCAAGCTGCGCCACCTGCTCCTGAACCGGCTCATAGACATGCGCCGGCAGATAGTCGCGCAGGATTTCATACGCAGTCGGGACAAGCAGAAGCGAAATATGATACTTTCCGAGCGCGTCCACCTTTTTGATCGAGTCCATGCTCGCCTGCGCCGACTGCAAGTCGGTCGTGGACGGCTTCTCGATGAGATACCCCTCCTTGGCGAAGTATACGCCGTTGTTCTCCTGCTTACCGGAGAGCTGCTCCAAATGCGCCTTTACGCCGACAATGCTGTCCCGCATGGGGAACTGGTCGGTCGTGTATTCCTCGATCTCTTTTGTGTATTCGCCGGAAAGGATGCTGTCCACACTCGCCTGCGGCATCTGAGCCAAAACGCGGTTTTCATTTTCTGAAAAATAGGTCGCCGGCTTCAGCAGGCAGATCAGCATCATCCCTATCAGCACAGCGCAAAACGCGATCGAAAACCATTTTTTAATCTGTCTTTCCATGTAATTCGCCTCCCTCATCCCGCATTAGAAGCGGAAATATAAGAACGGGTTGTACGAAGAATCGACCAGATAGATCGTACAAAGTGCAAGCGCGATAAACGCCAGCACACCCACGATGATATAGCGTCCGCCATGGCAGAAATGCTTATCCACAAACCGTTTCCAAAACGGGACGCACGCGGCGATTCCAACCAGAATGATCGGCCCGTACGAGCGCAGGTTATACAGGAACAGATCGTCTACGACGCCGCCCGTCCCCATGCCAAACATGGTCTTGAAATAGGTAATACCGACCGAGAGCGAATCGAACGAAAAGATGACCCACCCGATCAGGATCAACACGATCGCATAAAGATGCGATACAAAGGCTGGCGCTTTGTCCAGCGCCTTGAGCAGAAACGCCTTTTCCAGAATCAGGATCACGGCAAAGTACAGCCCCCACACGGCAAAGTTCCAGCTTGCGCCGTGCCAGAAGCCCGTCAAAAACCAGACGACAAAAATGTTGATATACGTCATGACCGCACCCTTACGGTTGCCGCCCAGCGGTATGTACACATATTCGCGGAACCACGTTCCGAGACTGATGTGCCACCTGCGCCAGAATTCCGTAATGCTTTTGCTGATATATGGGTAGTTGAAGTTTTCCAAAAAGGTAAACCCAAACATTTTCCCAAGGCCGATCGCCATGTCGCTGTAGCCGGAAAAGTCAAAATAAATCTGGAGCGCAAAAGCGATAATGCCGAGCCACGCCATCAGGACGGAAAGCCCCTCCGGCTGCATGGCGCTGACCTCGTTCCACAGCGCGCCGATATTGTTGGCGAGCAGGACCTTCTTTGCAAGGCCTGCGCAGAAGCGTACCAGCCCGTCAAAAAACATCTCAAACGTTTCCTTCCGGTTGTCGAGCTGCTCTGCGATCGTGCTGTAGCGCACGATCGGCCCGGCAATAAGCTGCGGGAACAGCGTCACATACGCACCGAAGGAAATGATGTTATGCTGCACGGGTGCTTCCCGCCGGTATACGTCGATGCTATACGACATCGTCTGAAAGGTATAAAACGAAATACCGATCGGCAGTGCAATCCCCAGCATACCGATGTCAAGGTTCGCAATTGCGTTTAAGTTGCTGATGAAAAAGTCGCTATATTTAAAGAAGGTCAAAATCGCCAGATTACCGACAACCGCCATGACCAGTACCGCCTTGCGGGCGCGCGGGCGCTTGTCGAACCGTTCCAGCAGCAGGCCATTGATGTAGTCGAACACCGTGGAAACCAGCATGATGATGATATAAACCGGCTCTCCCCACGCATAGAACAGCAGGCTGGTGAGAAACAGCACCAGATTTTTGAACCTGCGCGGCACAGCAAAGTACAAAACCAACACTGCGGGCAGGAAGAAATATAAGAACGGAATACTTGAAAAGACCATTGGCGTCACCTGTACTGTGCCGCTGCCGCGGCAGATTTTTTCTTACTCTAAAACGGAGCGGCAGGAATGTACTGCCGCCCCATCGCAGCTGTTACGCTAATTTGTCAGTTGACCGCGCTGTTGAACGCAGCAACCGCCGACTGGCCGCCCTGTGCAATCACAAGCGTTGCATACAGCCCCTTCGTCGTGACGGTCCCGGCCTTTACCAGCTCATACTGGTCGGGCAGGTAATTTTTCCACTGCTGCTCCAGTGCGGCCAGCCGGTTATTCAGCGCCGCCTTAGCCTCGCTCAGATTCGCAGAATCCTTTGCCTTGATCACTATGATTTCGTTTGCCTTTACATTCATGGTTTCGCCATACACCAGCACATCCTCATAGGCAGACGGGTCGATCTGGTATACGCCGGCATACAGGTCGGATGGGATGGCGCTCATCGTGTGCGAGCCCGACGGCAGGGCGCCGATCATCCGGCTCATCAAATCCGAAACAGAAATGCTCGGTGCCGGCGTTGCAGGCGCCGGGGTCGCGGGAGCCGGCGTCGCAGGCGCTGGTGTGTTCGGTCTCGGCGTTGCAGCGCCCTGCGAGCCGGAACCAGAACCGGACGACGGCTTCTCCGGCGCAGGCGTTGCAGACGATTGCGTACCGTCAGGCGCCGGCGTGCTTTCCGCCGCGCCTTCCCCCGTTTCCCCCTCCGGGCTCGCCGAAGGCGATACGGTCGGAGAGGCCGAAGCAGTCGGCGTCGGCGTAGGGCTTGCGCTCGGGCTTGGCTCCGGGCTGCCGCCGCACCCCGCAAATACCGTTACAATCAATGCCGCGGCAAGCGCGGTCACAAGGATTCTTTTCTTCATCATCTATGTACCTCCCATGTCAAATTTCCGTTTACACATTTACATTGACGCATGATTAACAAAAAAAGTTCCAAAAATCTGCAAAAAGCCTTTCATTTCCATCAAAACCGTATGCCTGCTGCGCTCAAAAGGGCTATATCGCGCGATATAGCCCCTGATTTACTTGTCCGCATCTCTTTCCAGCACAAACCGCCTCCGGAACTCGCCGGGCGGTATACCGACCTGCCGCTTAAACGAATTTGTAAAATAATGCCCGTCCGTAAAATTGAGCTGCGCCGCAATCTCCTTGATCGGGACATCGGTCGTCAGAAGCAGGTTCTGCGCCAACTGCAGTTTCGCGTTCAAAATATACGCATACGGCGTCGTATTGTACGCCCGTTTAAACACGCGGATAAGCTGGATTTTGCTGATGAAAAACCGGGCCGCGACCTCCTCGAGCCGAATTTCCTCCATAACGTGTTCGTCCAAATAGTGCCGGATTTTCTGCGCCAGCGTATTTTGCGGCGGACGCGCCGCGGAATGGCGGTACATTAGCAGAATCAGCTTGTGCAGCAGGAGGGAAAACCGCTCGAGCCCTTCATTCTCCATCACAGCCCGATGTATATCGAGAAAAACTGCATGCGTATCCGCCGGAACAATGTCAATCTCTTCCGTAAAACGGTAATTTGCCAGCAGCGCGCGGACAAGGTCGCCGCTCACGCTCAGCCAAATCTTCTCATACGGCTCGTCCGGGTCGGCATATTGGACATAGGATGCCCCCTGCCGGAAGTGGAGCGTATCCCCCGCTGTTACCGTGAGTGTCTTCCCGCGGTGGTCAATATACCCCTTTCCCGAAATCACAAATTCAAACATGTCGGTGCTGCGCTTCGTACGGTCTATCCGGTACTGCTGGAAGGGATAAGTCATACCTACACTGATGCTGGCAATCTGCGTGTCGCCCAGATACAGGGTAGCAAAAACACGCTCGCTGTTTTTCGTCAGATATACGCCCGTCGCCGCCGCCACGGCCCTCACCCCGCATTCCTGATAATTTCTTACACATAATTGAAAATATATTACATTGTTTTTCCCTTTGATTATAGTATAATATATGTATAGACAATCCGCAAGACGCAGTTTTTACTTTTCATACGCGGCATTGGTGTGATATATTTCGGTAAATACAAATTTCTCCTAATTTGTATGTATAATTTAGTATTGCGCAAATAAGTCGTCCGTTTGGACGGCTTATTTGCGTTTTGTCTGCCCGCCGCGCCGAAAGGCGGCCGGCGCCTGCCCATGCTTTCCAAAAAACACACGGTTAAAATTGCGCAAGCTGTTAAACCCGCATTCATAGGCGATATCAGATATGCTTTTGCTCCCCTCCCGCAGCAGCTGCTCGGCATGATAAAGCCGGACAGAGTTGACGTGCTGCGGGATGCTCATACCGGCATACTCTTTGAACTTACGGGACAGGTGGTACTTGCTGACGTTGATCTGCCCCGCGATCCGCGCAAGGCTGATCTCCTCCTGATAATTCTGGTCGATATAGCGGATTGCCTCCTGCACAAGCTTGTGTGGAATAGCCGTTTCTGCACCTCCCGCCACAAAGCCGGCGCGCTCCTGCAAAAAAGCGCATAAAAGGTTCACAATGCCGCGCTGGATGAGGCTGTTTGCCTCCGTCTGCGACACGGCATAGGCGAGTAGCTCCCGAGCCGGCGCGTCGATGCCGTCACGCCGCACAACAGGCGCGGTAAAACAGCCCCCCTGCGGCCAGCCACCCTCCTGCCCGACGATTTCCGGGTGGAAAATAATCAGCAGAATCCGGCTGTCCCGGGTCGAGTAGTAATGGATTTCGTTGCTGCCGACAGCGAGCATGTCCCCCTGCTTTAGCTCGTATTGCTGCCGGTTCACCCCGGCGCAGAAGATGCCATCTATGACATAGACGATCTCGCACTGGAGGTGCCAGTGCGCCGGGAAACACAAATTATCGACTACGCTGAAACGGATTCCGCTCTCCTCCATCTCCAATGTCTGCAAATACGGCCTCATACCTCTCTCCCCCACGCTCCGTTTTTCCATTATACCACAAACGCAAGGCGCAGAATGTGCCGCAGCGGTGCGGTTCAATGTTATTCAAGGCGCTCGGAACCTTTGATTCCGTTTTGCCTTGTGAGGTTATTGTACCACAAAGGCGCAAAAATTGTCCATATCCGGGCACAATGTTGCCAGATTTTTCTCTGTAGGTTCGATATAGTGAAGGGGAAGAATCAAATTGATAAAGGAGTGGATTTTTATGAAAAAACAGGCTTTGCTCTTCCGCGGCGGCTGGGACGGACACGAACCTGTCCCGGTGTCGGAGGTGTTTGCTTCCCTGCTGAAGCAGGAGGGCTTCTGTGTCGAGATTTCCGACACGCTTGACGTCCTGCTCGACACCGAGCGCCTGATGCAAAACGACCTGATCGTACCCATCTGGACAATGGGCGAAATTAGTGCAGAGCAGTGCCAGTCCGTCTGTACAGCGGTCGAGTCTGGCTGCGGGCTGGCCGGCTGTCACGGCGGCATGTGCGACGCATTCCGCAACAGTACGGAGTGGCAGTTTATGACCGGCTCGCAATGGGTGGCCCACCCCGGCAACGACGGGACGGATTACATGGTTCATATCAAGAAGAGCACGCCCAGCCCAATAACAGAGGGGCTAAGCGACTTTGCCGTTTGCTCGGAACAATATTACATCCACGTTGACCCGGCGGTCTGCGTACTGGCGACGACAACCTTCCCGGTAATAGACGGCCCGCACGCGCCGAACGGCAAGGCGGACGTTCCGGTCGTATATACGAAATACTGGGGCAGGGGCCGCGTGTTCTATAACTCGCTCGGCCACCATGCCGACGTGTTCGACATACCGGAGGCGCGCGAGCTGATGCGGCGCGGATTTTTATGGGCGGCGAGATAAACGCGAAGGAGGGATTGGATATGAAACGCGTGGGCGTGATTGGCTGCGGCAATATCAGCGGCATATATTTTCAAAACATGACTTCCATGTTCGACAATTTAGAGGTGGCTGCGTGCTGCGACCTTGACCAAAGCAAGGCGCAGGAAGCGGCAAAGACATATGGGATTCCAAAGGTTCTTACAACGGAGCAAATCCTGTCCGACCCGGAAATCGACATCATCGTCAACCTTACGACGCCGCAGCAGCACTATGACATCTGTATGACAGCGCTCCAGGCTGGCAAGCATGTCTACAGCGAAAAGCCGCTCTCCATCCGAAAGGAGGACGGGGCGCAGCTCGTCCGCACGGCGCGGGAGAAGGGGCTTTACCTGGGATGTGCGCCGGACACATTCCTCGGCGCAGGCATACAGACGTGCAAAAAGCTGATTGCGGACGGATGGATCGGCAAGCCGGTGGCGGGGACGGCCTTCATGGTGTGCCACGGGCACGAAAGCTGGCACCCTGCGCCGGAATTCTACTACAAGGCAGGCGGCGGGCCGATGTTTGACATGGGGCCGTATTATCTGACTGCGCTTGTAAACCTGATCGGCCCGGTGAAAAGCGTCATAAGCGAGGCGGCAACGACCTTCCCCACCCGGACAATTACCAGCGAGCCAAAAAGGGGAACGGCCATCGACGTCGAGGTGCCGACTCACATCACCGGCGTCCTGACCTTTGCAAACGGCGCGCTCGTAACGATGATTATGTCGTTCGACGTGTGGGGCGCGCATTTGCCCAACCTTGAAATCTACGGCACAGAGGGCGCGCTCTCCGTACCGGACCCGAACTGCTTTGGCGGATGTGTCCAGGTAAAAGAGTCCTTCCACGACGACTGGCACGACATCCCGTATACGCACATGCACAGCGAAAATTCGCGCGGGTACGGCGTGTCGGATATGGCGCGCGCCATCGAGGAAGGTACGCCGGCGCGTGCGTCCGGCGCAGTGGCGTACCACGTGCTTGAGGTCATGCACGCCTTTTTGCAGTCGGCGTCTGAGGGGCGGCGCATTGCTATCGCGTCAGACCCCGGCGAAATCAGCCCGCTTGCACAGGGTTAAACGGCGGCGCCATTTGGCGCCGTCAATTTCCTGCTATATCCATGCGCAGCAGAAAGGAAATCCACCCTCCAACCGCGAATATAAATAGAGGCGTAGTTATCCGTTTCGGATAGCAGCTTAAAACTTCAATCTGGAGGAACGAATATGAAACGAATCGCACGTATATTAGGTATGTTTACTGCGGGGGCGTTGCTGTGCCTCGCTCTTGCCGGGTGCGGGAACCAGAGCGTGCCGACATCCGGGATACAGACTGACACCGCATTTTCCGTTACGGCGGACGACTTTCTGACACAGTTTATCAGCCTTACGATGCGCGAGCCGATCTTTGTCAGCGATGCGGATTCGACCGTCAACGCAGGCGGCAAGATCAAATCCTACCAGTTCGGCGATACGCTCCAGGATGGCATCAGCTACCAGCTCTCGCTGGACTATAGGCCGGAGGATGGTATTTTGACGGGGGTCACACTTTCTACCCAGCTGCTTCAAAACGCAGATGGCGCAGGGTATGCGGAGAATTCGTTTTTTGGCCTCTATGCCCGCGAGGCGATACGCGCGCTTGAAGCAGACGCCGATCTGTCCGCCATCAATGAAAACTGCAACCTGAGCGGCACGGAGGATTCGGACACGACGTATCAGACTGCTGCGCTGTCGATCCGCACGGTTATTGCGGACGGCGCGGCCACGGTTGAGATTACTGCGCTTCCCTGATGCAGGCCGATGCAGTAGAAGGGAGGGAACAGCCTTGTTTTACAAAATTGAGAAACAGCTTTCGCCGTGCCCGGAAGAGGCGGCGGGCTGGAACAACATGCTTGCCGTCCTGTCCGAGGAAGAGCTTGAACGCACAGCCCTGCCCGCTTCGCTGCACCGCGCATCCCTGACCAAAATCCGGGACATCCGCATCTGCAAAGTGTGGATGGACGGCGACGTGCTGTACGGCACGCTTGCCATCCCGCGCCGGGACGGGAAAAAGATACGGCTCGCCTTTGCGCTTTGCAGGGAGTTTTTGCTTTTTACGCACAGCGGAAGCCTCCCTGCCGGCAGTGTGGAAAAGCTTTCCGCCGCCCTCACGCAGGTCAGCCCAAGCCCGGGGCGCGTATTCTGCGCCGTTTTGGACTTGCTTGTCCGCGACGACCTGGAATATATCGAACAGCTCGAAGACAACGCCTCTGCGCTGGAAACGGAGCTCCTCGGCGGCGCGCTCAAAAGCTTTGACCAGCGGATGCTCTCCTATCGGAAAAAGGCGCTCCGCCTGTCCCACTTTTATCTGCAGCTTACGGATATGGTAGTAACCCTGCAGGAGGAGGCAGCAGGGCTGTTTTCCCCGGACGAAACACGCCAGATTAAGCTGTTTGGCGAGCGGGTGTCCCAGCTTCGCGGTGAAACGCAGCTTCTGCGTGAATATCTGCTCCAAATCCGCGAGGTTTACCAGGGGCAGATCGGCATCCGCCAAAATGAGATTATGAAAATGCTTACAATTGTAACGACGATCTTCCTCCCGCTGTCTCTGATTGCGGGATGGTATGGGATGAACTTCGTCCACATGCCGGAGCTGCACTGGGTATATGGTTATCCCATTGTAATTGCAGCCAGCATTGCCATTGTTGGTATCTGCCTGTGGTTTTTCAAAAAAAACAAGTTCTGGTAATCGCAAAACAACTGCCAAATAGGCAGTTGTTTTTTTATGTTTCGCTGACAGTGGGCAGCACGATCGTAATCCGCAGCCCATTGCAATTTTCCGCCTTCAGGCTTCCGCCATGCACCTGCACGATCCGGTATGCCATCGGCAGGCCCAGCCCGTGCGCCGACTTTGGAATCGTGTCCAGGTGCGCCAGCGTTTCCTCATCTGCACCGGCGCCATCGTCGGCTATACAAACTACGCATTGGCCCGCCTCCTTGCCGCGCTGCTCCTGAATGCAGATCGTACAGCCGCCCGGGTTATGCGCAATGCTGTTGTGCAGGATATTATAAAACGCCCGCACCAAAAGCGGCGCGTCGCCGCTCACCGTCGCCTTCTCAAACTGCAAATCCATCTCGATTGTATAGCCGTCGCTTAGCCCGCTGTTGAGCAGGTCGGACACCACGCGCCGGAGCAGGCCGCAGAGCTTAATCTCGCTGCGGCGGGTTGGCTGCATGTCGTATTCCAGCGACGAAATCAGGTTCAAATCCTCGATCAGTTTTTTGATCCGGACGCTCTGCGCCGTAATGACCGCCGCGCGTTTCGCCTGCTGTTCCGGTAGGGACATATCGTCGGCCAGTTCCTCGGCATTTCCCATAATAATCGACAGCGGCGTGCGGATATCGTGTGAAATCCCGGCCACCCAGTTTGCACGCGCGTCGTCGCGCTTTTTGAGCGCGGCGTTTTTCCGCTGGATCGCGAGCGACGTTTCGTTAATGCTGCCCGCGATTTCCTTAAAGATGCCCCGCGTCCGCAGGTGAACCGGCCTCTCGCGTTTCAATCCGTTAATGCCTGCTGTCAGCGCGCGCAGGCGGCGGTAAAGATAAATCCCGCACAGTGCGGCAAGCAGCGCGGCGGCAACGGCGTTAAGCAGCAGCACGCCCATCGCCCGCTCCGGCAGCGTATGGAACCATTCCATCGAATAGTCGATAAAATACTTTCCCACACTGTTCTTCGGCAACCCCAACACGAGTAGCCCGTCCGGGCGCGTCCGCACATATACCGGGTAATCGTTTACATACCAGCGCGTCATATTGGCGACGTCGTTTATGGTAAAATGCGAGGCCACCTCCGCCGGCTTTCCATGCTCCCATACCACATCGCCCGACTCATTAATCAAGATGCACCAAATATCTTTTTTTGCAAAATATTCGTCGTCGACACTGCATTGGTACGCCGTTCCGTCCCACACAAGGTTTTCGGAGATTGCATCCAGCTCCCTTCTGGGCGACTTCCCGTACAGGTTGCTGCTGTCGCTCGCCGTCAGCGCAAGCGCAAAAAAATTGACCACAAGCAAAACGATTGCGACTGCGACCGCGCTGACTACAAAATAGAAAAATATTTTCCACACCGTTTTATTCATGTTCCATCACCAGCTTATAGCCGATCCCTTTCACCGTAATCAGATGTGCCGGATGGGACGGGTCGTCCTCGATTTTTTCGCGCAGGCGGCGGATATGCACCATGAGCGTATTTTCGTACCCGTAATACCCGTCGCCCCAGGCCGCCTCGCAGAGTGCGTCGCTCGTGACGATTTTGTTTTTGTTCTCATACAGCTTGCGGAGCAGGACAAACTCCTTCGCCGTAAAGGAAAACGTGCGCCCGTCCGCCTGCACGGACGCAGTTTCAAAGTCGATATACCGGCTGCCGAGCCAAAATCCCGCCGCAGCAGGCTCCTCTGTCCTGCCGTAGATGCGCTTTAGCACAGCAGTGACCCGCAGGACAAGCTCCTTCATCAGGAACGGCTTGACAATATAGTCGTCCGCGCCAAGCCCCAGCCCCTGCAATTTATCGTCCGGCTCGCCGCGTGCGGTGAGGAAAATCACCGGCACATCCGCATGCCGGCGGATATCCTCAAACAGGGAAAACCCGTCCCCGTCGGGCAGGCATACATCCAATAAGCAGAGCGCAGGGCTCTGCTGTGCCGCCACAGTCCGCGCGGCAGCACATGTTTCCGCCGTGAACACGCGGTAGAACCCTTCCTTATATAATGCGTCCTTGACGAGCTGTAACAGTTCCGTTTCGTCGTCTACCAGCAAAATCTTTTTGTTTTTGATCGTATCCATGATTATCACCTGTTTGTATCATATCACAAATTCGTCGCTTTTTTAAGATTTTTTGCAGGATTTAAGGTTTTTTTAAGGATCCATTAAGATTGCTGAAAGGATGGCGTGTTATACTGCATGCAGCAAACAAGAAAGGATGAGTATCATGCAAGAAATCGTAGCAACCTACGGCCTGACCAAGCGGTACGGCGACGCCGTCTGTGTCAACAATCTCGACCTGTCGGTCAGCGAACAGCGTATCTATGGCTTTTTAGGCCCGAACGGCGCCGGCAAGTCCACCACGCTGAAAATGCTGCTCGGGCTCGTCAAACCGACGAAGGGGGAAATCGACCTGTTCGGGAAACGCTTTACCGCCAAAACCCGGCTTGAGCTCCTGCGCCATATTGGCTCTCTGATCGAAACGCCCTCTTACTACGGCCATCTGACCGGGCGGGAGAATCTGCGGATTTTACAGCTTCTGTTAGATGTGCCAAACGCCAATATCGAAAAGGTACTGCAAATCGTCCGTCTCGACAAGCAGGCCGGGAAAAAGGTGTCGGCTTACTCTCTTGGGATGAAGCAGCGGCTCGGGCTCGCCTCCGCCATGCTGGCTTTCCCCAAGCTGCTGATTTTAGACGAACCGACAAACGGCCTCGACCCCGCCGGTATCCAGGAAATGCGCGAGCTGATTTGTTCTTTGCCCGGCGAATACGGCATGACCGTCATTGTTTCGTCGCACCTGCTCTCCGAAATCGACCAGATGGCAAAGGACGTCGGGATCATTGCCAACGGCAGGCTCCTCTACCAGAACAGCCTTGCCGCCCTGCACCAGTCCGAACAGGGCAAAAACCTCGAGGATATCTTCCTCGAGCTGACCGGAAAGGAAGGGAGCCTATGAAACGCCTGCTGATAGCAGAATACTTAAAAACACGGCGGCGGTACGTCCTTGTATGCTCGCTCTGTATCATTGCGCTGCAAATCGCATGGCTGCTGGCGGGCAACTATGACGAGGAAGCCCTGCGGGACGGCTGGATGATGTTCCTCTACCAGCTCCCGCTCATCAATGCTATTTTCGTCCCGCTCTTCTGCGCCGTCGTTGCGTCGCGCTTATGCGACATCGAACATAAGGGTCTAATGCTCAAACAGCTCTGTGTCTGCGCGCCAAAGGGGGCGCTGTACGACGCAAAGCTCCTCTACGGCGCGGCGCATGTCGTGCTGGCGCTGTGCGTGCAGTTTGCCGCCGTTTACGTGTTCGGGATAGTCCGCGGCTTTGCGGGCGAATTCCCAATCAGGCTGTATGCGCTCTATGCGCTTTTTACCATTGTGGTCAGTCTTGGAACGTACCTGCTCCAGCATATCCTGTCGCTGCTGATTAAAAACCAGACCATCCCCTTCATTGTCGGCGCGGCGGGGACGTTCATCGGCCTATTTTCCATGTTCCTGCCCCAGCTCCCCTGGCTGCGCAAGCTATTCATCTGGGGGTACTACGGCGTGTTTATGTTTATCGGGAACGACTGGGACAGCGCGACGCGGACAAACCACTTCTATTATATGGACATCGACTGGCTCGCCTTCGCCGTACTGCTCGCCGCACTGGCGCTGCTGTACTGGATTGGAAGGACGCTGTTTTGTAAAAAGGAGGTATAACCTATGTTACTGAAAATGGTCCGCGCAGACGCCATGAAGCTGCGCCGTTCGCCGGTATGGCTCGCATTCCTGTTCCTGCCTATCATTCCGGCGCTGCTCGGCACACTGAACTATAACAATAACCTCGGGCTTTTGACAGAAGAATGGTACAGCCTGTGGACGCAGCATACGCTGTTTACGTGTTACTTTTTCCTTCCCATTATGCTCGGTATCTACTGTTCCTATCTCATGCGCTTGGAGCACAGCAACCACAATTGGAACAAGCTGCTCACCATGCCGGTTCCAACGTGGCAGATATTTGTATCAAAGCTGTTTTCCGCATCGCTGATGATAGTGCTGAGCGAGCTTTGGATCGGCGCTCTCTTTATCCTGTCCGGGAAACTGGTCGGCCTCAACAGCCCCCTCCCGCCCGAGCTGATTTCCTGGCTTGCATGCGGGACGCTGGGCGGTATCGTCATGGCGGCGGCGCAGCTCTTCATCTCGCTGATCATCCGCAGCTTTGCCCTGCCGGTCGGAATCGCGCTCGCAGGCGGCCTGTCCGGGCTTGTCGCGCTCGCAAAGGGCTTTGGGCATATTTACCCCTATTCGCTGATGGCATACGGCATGCGGGCAAACGCACCCCAGACCCTGCTCGACAGTGGGTATATGTCCTTTGTGATCGTCTGCCTGATCTTCATCGCCCTGTTCGTTGTACTCGGCTCATTGTGGCTGACGAAACGCGACGTAAAATAAACCGTCCCGGCACGGCTGTGCCGGGATTTTTGCCATCCGGGTTGCCATTTGCGCCAAATCCCGCTATAATAGAGAAAACAAGACGCATCCGAGGAGGCCAAACAATATGAAAAGTCAGGAAATCCGCGCGCTCGCGCCGGAAATGGATCCGCTGCGGCTCGGCATGGGCTGGAGTATCGACGACCTGTCGAAGCCGCAAATCCTTGTGGAGAGTACGTTTGGCGACAGCCACCCGGGCAGCGCGCATCTGCTCCGGTTCACAGAGGGCGCATGCGAGGGGATTGCCGCCGCCGGCGGGAAAGGCGCGCGCTACTTTGCAACCGACATCTGCGACGGCCAGGCGCAGGGCCACGACGGAATCAACTTTTCGCTCGCGTCGCGCGACACGCTTGCAAACCTGATCGAAATCCACGCAAGCGCCACCCCCTTTGACGCAGGCGTCTTTATCGCAAGCTGTGACAAGGCGGTGCCCGCGCATTTGATGGCAATTGGGCGGCTCAACATCCCCTCCATCGTCGTGACGGGCGGCGTGATGGACGCAGGGCCGGAGCTTTTGACGCTCGAGCAGCTCGGCAAATACAGCGCCATGCAAAAGCGCGGCGAGATTACCGCCGAGCAGCTCACCTACTATAAACAGCACGCCTGCCCCTCGTGTGGCGCATGTTCCTTTCTGGGCACGGCGTCGACCATGCAGATCATGGCGGAGGCGCTGGGGCTGATGCTGCCGGGCAGCGCGCTGATGCCCGCCATGTGCGAGGATTTGTACGCAGTTTCCGTCCAGGCGGGCCGGCAGGCCGTCGCTCTGGCAAAAAGCGGCCTGCTGCCGCGCGATATCGTGACGAAGGAAAGCTTTGAGAACGCCATTCTCGTCCACGCCGCCATCTCCGGTTCGACGAATGCACTTTTGCACATCCCTGCAATCGCACATGAATTTGGTATCGCGCTCGACGCGGATGTGTTCGACCGTATTCATCGGAATGCACATTATCTGCTTGACGTCCGCCCCGCCGGGCGTTGGCCTGCACAATTCTTCTACTATGCGGGCGGCGTGCCGCGCATTATGGAGGAAATCAAGCCCATGCTGCACCTCGGCGCAATGACCGTGACCGGGAAAACGCTGGGTGAAAATCTGGAGGATTTGCGGCAGGGTGGCTATTACGACAAATGCGAATCCTACTTACAAAAGACCGGCCTGTTACGCACAGATATTATCCGGGATTTTGACAACCCAATCGGAAAGAACGGCACGGTCGCCGTTCTGCGCGGCAATCTTGCGCCGGAGGGTGCAGTCGTAAAGCACAGCGCCGTACCCAAGCAGATGTTCCATGCCATTTTGCGCGCGCGCCCGTTTGACAGCGAGGAGGAGGCAATCGAAGCGGTGCTCACCCATCAAATCAAACCCGGCGACGCGGTTATAATCCGCTATGAAGGGCCGAAGGGCAGCGGTATGCCGGAGATGTTTTATACCACAGAGGCGATTGCCTCCGATCCGGAGCTGGGCGCTTCTATCGCGCTCATTACCGACGGACGGTTCTCCGGTGCGTCGAAAGGTCCCGCCATTGGGCACGTATCGCCCGAAGCAGCGGATGGCGGAGCGATTGCGCTTGTGGAGGAAGGCGACCTTATCGAGTTGGACATCCCTGCACGCCGCTTGCAAATCGTAGGCGTAGGCGGCCAGCGTCTTTCCAAGGCGGAAGTAGAATCCGTCCTCGCCGCCCGGCGGCGAAGCTGGAGGCCAAAGCCGCCCAGGTATCCGCGCGGCATCCTCCGCCTTTACGCAGAACATGCCACATCGCCCATAAAAGGCGGGTATATGGAATAAATAAAAAAGCCGTTCCAATTGGAACGGCTTTTTTATCAGTTAAATCTTTTCAAATGATGTCACAATAGATGTAAATAAATCCTCGGCGCGCTGGCCGTCATAAACATCCAGCACCTGGCACTCAATAACAAAATAGTCGCCATACGATGTCTTGATAATGTAAACATAGCTGTTGATCCAACTGTAGCTTCCGTCATTGAGTGGAAATGTATAGAAAAGATCTGATATCGTCGTCTTCGGTATCGTCAGCTTTCTTGGGCTCGAACCCGAATATTCCGACTCCGGAATCTGATCGTTCATAACCTGTACATATGCGTTTCTCAGCACGGTAATATTTGGCACATCCTCAAAAGGCATGACCCTCACAGCATATATCCCATCCGTAAATACATCCACCCCGCCGGAGCTGTCTTTAGCCCACATTGTCGGCACCTTCATCTGGTACTTTCCACCCGAAAGTTTCACCGTATCAACAATCGTATCGTTCTCAAACTCCGACGGCGGCTCCTGTAAAGTCCCGACCGAAGCGTCCGGCCCATTGAATACAAACTCTGTAATCATTTGGTTTACTTTGGCATAATCCGCGCTGGTTTCTTTCAAGAGATTATCATAAGTAAGCGTAAGACGGCACTTATAGTTGTCGCTCATCAGATAAATAAACCGCGTGGTAAGCGTAAATCCCTTCTCCTTCGGCTTCAAAACTATTTTTGTTTCCACACCGGACTTTCCATCAATTGAAATCGAATTTGGGCCGCTGAAGTTGACAAATTTACTGTTATATAAATATTCATAGTGTTCCAAATCTTCATTCGCCCAGCTTGTCGCCGTTTCTCCGGCTTCCTTGCTGAAAATGTCGATGTAATACCTTCCGTAGAACTTCCCATCCACCTGGATAAAGCCCATCCGGTTCTCAGGCGAGCCCGTAAGCATCATCCAATCTGCCGGAATTTCAGTGGAAATGTTCATGTTTTCATCTTTAAACGGCCGCATGCCGTCGCGTACATTCGAGAGGTCTTCCGTATCGTCCGGGTATGCATACCCAATCTCAAACGACTGCTTTGCCTCCTCTAATACGGAAATATCCGAATTACCGCCCTGCAGGTCGCGGATCGCCCATAAATAAAAGATTTTGTTGTCAATATAATACGCGCGCTGATCATACTGGTATTGGGAATCCCGATAGCTTACCTCGCAGTAAGTGTTCTGCCCCTGCGTCCCTTTATTCTGTGAGATAAATGTGTTCGGCGCAGTTGAAGCCGCTTCCTTCATGGCGATAAAGAGCTTATCAAGGCTGAACTCGCCTTCATTATCTTCAACCGCCAAAATCTCAATCCCCAGTACGACATAATCACTTGTAAAGTACGTCGCCGAACCATCAAAGCTCCGCTCCGTCAGCCGCAGCTCCTTCGGGATACGCATGCTCCATCCGTAGTAGCTGTCGCCGACGCGCTCCTTATCCGTCTTTTTCAGGATCGAGTTATAATTGTCAAGGTCTTCGTCGCCAAACGATTCTTTCACAACAAGCACGCTGTCTGTTTCACCGTCATAGGAAACGTCAGCGCCAAAATTCTCCGAGATAAAGCGCAGCGGAACCATGGTCCGGTCGTTGTACACCTCCGGCGGACTGAGCATCGTCAGTGTACGCCCGTTGATCGTCGCTTCAATCGAGCCGACCACCAGGCGCATCTCAACGCCTTCATACGTAATCGTAATGCTTTGCTCCTCCTCGTTCCACTCCACCACGGCACCAAATGCCTCCGTGATTACGCGGATTGGTACCATCGTTACACCTTCGCCTACTACATACGGTGCAGTTTCCACCTGTGTGTCGTTGCCGTTTATCTTCAGTATATCGCTTCCAATTTGAAACGCAATCTCGATCCGTTCAATATCATTTTGCAGCTCACCTGGAGTCTCTGCCGCAAAGGAACATACAGTCTGCACTAAGAGTAATAATGCTACAAAAATTGCTGTCTTCTTCATAAATAAGCTCCTTTACTTTAATCATTCGGCATCTGTTTCCCTCGGGCTTATTCCGCAAGCGTAACGTCCAGTGTCACAACTGTCCCATCCGGCTGTTTAAATGTGATTGGAACTGTATCTCCCGGAATATAGTCCATAAATATCTCGTTCATATCGACAAGCCCTTCCACCTCCCTGTCCGCAATACCAATAATACTCCAACCCTCACTTGCGCCTGCTGCCGCAAGCGGAGAGTCTGCATCCATTGTTTTTATCGTCAGGCCGTCTCCACCCGGCATCCCGTAGACAGAGGCCCAGCTCTCCTGGAAAGTAGCCCCCAGCGACGGCCGGCGAATCCTGCCATACTTTTCGACGCTGTCCAGAAAGTATCGCACCGTGTCCGCCGGGATGGCAAAGCAGAGTCCCTCCACACCTTCAACGGCATATTTACTTGAGTTGATTCCCATAACCTTGCCCTCAAGGTTCACAAGCGGCCCGCCGCTGTTTCCGCCATTGATTGCCGCATCAGTCTGTATCACGCGGTAATTGTTCTGGACGGAACGGTTAAGTCCGCTCACAATCCCACAGGTAGCCGAATTACGCAGCGAAAACGAAACCGGCGTACCAATGGCAATCGCCGTTTTTCCAACGACGATATCCGATTTGTCTGCAAGCGTCGCAAACGGCAAACCGATCTGATCGATACGAATCAGCGCCAAATCGATCTCCTCGTCCATTGCTTTGATTCTGGCCTGTTTGATCGTACCGTCGGACAAAACAACTAAAATCGTTTCCAAATCCGATACGACATGCGCATTGGTCAAAATTTCTCCTCCGGAACTGATGATGACGCCGGAGCCAATCACGATCTGATTATATGCGTCGACGCCCGACGAAACAGCAGAATCCAAATTTCCAATGATTCCGACTACGCTGGGACTCACCTCTTCGATCACCTTTGAAACCATATTCTCCATACTGGTTCCCGTATCCATTGTAATATCGGCAGTGCTGGTTGTCCCATCCCAGCCGACCGTTGCCCCAATTTCTTCAAAAAAACTTCTAAGCGGAACATAGGTCCGGTCATTGATCAGAACAGGCTGCGTATCAATCTCCTCGCCATTGAGTACAATATGCATGGCTTCATCCGCCTGCACAAGTCCAAAACAAATGGTAAAGCATAAAACCGCAGTTATAAAAACAGTCAGAAACCTTCCCCT
>DVOF01000077.1 GCA_018713805.1 Candidatus Aphodoplasma excrementigallinarum
CCGGAAGACTTTGCAATCCGCGACTACACGATGTTCGAGGATGAGACGCCGTACGATGCGATCGTATTTGACCTTGAGGAAGACTACACGGCAAGAGCGATGATCGTTACAAGCACGGACTACCAGGCAAACGCTGAGTCCTCCGTTGCAATCGTAACGTCGATCACGTCGACCAAGAACGACCAGGGCATTATCGTAGACAAGCTCTACGCAATGCAGGACGGCCAGCAGGTCGAGCTTCTGACCTCTGAAAGAGACATGCTCGTGAAGAGCACGGACGACTCGCTCAGAGCCGGCACGACGCCGTTGGTAAAGGGCGACATCATCCAGTACAAGACGAACACGAAGGGCGAGATCAGCGCGATCCGCGTACTGTTCGACACGGCTAAGAAGGATGAAATGTTCAAAAACGACTCCGTAACGGACATGACCATCCTCTACGGCCAGGTAACGGCGAAGTTCCCGTCCTCCATGAACATCACGGTTGACGGCGACACCGAACAGAACATCTCGTTCGGCAGCGCGAAAATCTACCTGTTAGACCCGGCGAAGTCGAGCAACATCGTAACAGAGGGCACGACGGGCGACATCCAGAAGTACGATGAATCGGATCCGTACCAGGTATTCGTAAAGATCTACAAGGATGTTGTACAGGAGATCGTCGTAGTAAAGCTGTAAGATAACTTTCTCCTAAAATTTAGATACAGCAAGGCGCAGCGCGCCCTGCACGCAAAGAAAAACGGCTCCCTTCCGGAGCCGTTTTTCTGTTACATATCTTTTATTCTTCGCTCAGGCATGCCGCAATCGCCAGCGCGCACTCGACGCGCTTGCGCTCCATATCGCAGGCAAGCTTGTACGGCTTGTCAATGTCTTTGTTGAAGTTGTACGCATTGGCCGGACATCCGCCCGAGCAGTAAAACTTGGCGAAGCAGTCGCGGCACGCATCCTTTGTGTAGACGTTGGAACGCTGGAACCTGTTTTTGATGGTTTCGTCAAAGCTGCCGTCCAGCACACTCCCCATCTTGAAATCCTCATTGCCGACAAACTGGTGGCACGGGTAGATGTCGCCATCCGGCGTGACCGCCACGTACTCGTGCCCGCTCCCGCAGCCTGACATGCGCTTGATGACGCACGGCCCCTGCGACAGGTCGATCATAAAGTGGAAGAAGTTGAACGGCTTGCCGTTTTTCCGCCGCGCAACATACTCCGCCGCCAGCTTTTCATATTCTTCATAAATCTTTGGCAGATGCTCCTCACGCAGGGCGTACGGCTCCTCGTACGGCGCAACGACAGGCTCCACGCTCGTCTGCTCGAAGCCCAAATCCGCCAAATGCAGTACGTCCTTTGCAAAGTCTAAATTATAGGCCGTGAACGTCCCGCGCACATAGTAGTTGTCCTGCCCGCGCGACTCGGCGATGTCCTGGAACTTGGGCACAATGCTGTCGTAGCTGCCGCTGCCGTCCACGCGCACACGTACGCGGTCGTTGACCTCCTTCGTCCCGTCGAGGCTCAGCACAATGTTGGACATGTTCTCGTTTATGTACGCCTTCTTCGCCTCGTCGAGCAGCAGGCCGTTCGTCGTAATGGTGAAGCGGAAGTTCTTGCCGTGCTTGGCTCCCTGTTCTTTGGCATATTCGGTGATCTCTTTGACAACGCCAAAGTTCATCAGCGGCTCGCCGCCGAAATAGTCAATCTCAATGTTTTTCCGCTTGCCGGAATTTTGGATAACGAAGTCGATCGCCTTTTTCCCGACCTCAGCGCTCATCATCGAGCGGCCGTGGTGGAAGCTGCCCGTATCGGCAAAGCAGTATTTGCACCGCAGGTTGCAGTCGTGCGCAATGTGCAGGCACATCGCCTTGACGACGGAATTCTTCTCTATGTTCTTTGCATATTCCTCATAGATATCCGTCGTATACAGAAGCTCCGCGTCATAAAGGCCGCAAATCTCCTCATATGCACCGCGGACAGCATCCTCGCCGTACTTGCTGCCCAGTGCCTCGAGCAAACCTGCCGGGCACGTCTGCTCCCGCACAAAATCCTGCCCAAAATAAGCGACCACATCATAGGCAACGTCGTCGAGCACATGCACCGCGCCGCTGAACACGTCGAGCACAATATTTTTCCCTAATAATTTGTAGTAATGTATCATAAAAAAACCTCTGATTCAACAAATTTGCTTAAGACAAAAAATGAAAGGGGCACCGCGTGCCCCTTTGCCAGCAGTTCCTTATTTGGAAAGCCGTTCACATTTCTGGTTCGCAACCGTGCAGGACGTTTTGCAGGCCGACTGGCACGATGTCTGACACTCGCCGCAGCCGCCCTTCGCTGCCGAAGCCTTCAGCGTTGCGCCGTTCAATGTTTTGATATGTTGCATGGTAAACTCCTCCTGATTTTCATGATATTTTCTGTTCCCTATTATATACCGAAGCGCCCGATTTGTCAAGCGGGCGAATCCGATTCTTCCTTACGCTGCACAAGCGCGCTGCTGCGCTGTAAGACCGCGGCAAGAACCGCCGCGTCCAGTACAGTAACCGGCACAAACCCCGCCGGGCACTCCGCTTCTCCGATTCGCTTTTCAAACCACGCCACGTCATGCCACGCACCGAGCTTGTAGCCTGTACGATAAAATACGCCAATCCGCCGGAAGCCCATCGCTTCATGCAAACGCTCGCTGCCAGCATTCGGCACCGTGACGCTGCCGTATACGTTTTCCACACCCTGCATATGTAAGATGTCGAGCAGTGCAGTATAAAATGCGCGCCCAATCCCCCGGCGCACATATTCCTGCCGGAGATAGACCGACAGCTCCGCGTTCCACCCGTATGCCGCACGTTCCCTCTGCCGCTGAGCATACGCATATCCGGCAATGCGCCCTCCAATCTCGCAGATTAGATAAGGGTAATTTTTCGTGACCGCACGGATACGCGCTGCAAACTCCTGTAACGTTGGGACTTCGTATTCAAACGAAACCGCCGTGTTTTGCACATACGGCGCATAGACGTCCAGAAGCTGCGCCGCGTCGTCCTCCGACGCAAAGCGAAACAACACCTCCGCCATACGACCGCTTCCCTTTCCAATCACTTTTTCCGCGCAAGTACGTCGCGTACGCGCGCGACAATGTGCGGCGCGCTCATCTCGTACAAATCGAGCAGCTCCGCCGGCTTGCCGGAACGGCCGAACTTGTCCTTCACGCCCACGATCTCCATCGGGACCGGGCAGTTTCGCACCAATACGTCCGCCACCGCGCTGCCAAGCCCGCCAATCACGCTGTGTTCCTCTACGCAGACAATCGCGCCGGTTTTCTTTGCCGAATCGATCACGAGCGCCTCGTCGATCGGCTTGATCGTCGCCATGTCGACAAACCGCACGCTTACGCCCTGCGCGGAGAGCTGCTCAACCGCCTTGACCGCCTCATGCAGCAAAAGGCCGGCGGCAATCACCGTCACGTCTGTGCCCTCCTGCAAAATGCGTCCTTTCCCAATCTCAAACTCGCCATATTCTTTCTCGTCAAAGAGTACCGGCATCGCCAGGCGGGAGAGCCGCAGGTACGCCGGCTTATCGTACTCCGCCAGCGCGCGCACCGCCGCACGCGCCTCGGTCGCGTCTGCCGGCGATACGACGCTCATACCCGGGATTGCCCGCATCAGGGCCACATCCTCAATACACTGATGTGACGCGCCGTCCTCGCCGACCGTCACGCCCGAATGGGAGCCGACCACAACAACATTCAGCTCCGGATACCCAATCGAATTCCGAATCTGCTCGTACGCGCGTCCGGTCGCAAACATGGCAAAGCTTGCGGCAAACACCTTTTTCCCGCACGAGGCAAGCCCTGCCGCCGTCGCCATCATGTTTCCTTCCGCAATACCGCAGTTAATATGCCTCTCCGGATACTGGTCGCGGAACAGCGACGTCATCGTCGAACAGCTCAAATCCGCATCCATGGCAATAATGTCCTCGCGCGCGCCGATGCGCGCGAGCTCCTGCCCGAAGGCGAGCCTTGTTGCAATTGTTTTTGTTTCCGCCATTACGCCTCACCCTCCAATTCTGCAATCTGCGCGTCCAGTTCCGCCAGCGCGGCGTGGTACTGCTCTTCATTCGGCGCAACGCCGTGCCAGCCGGCCTGCCCCTCCATGAAGGAAACGCCCTTGCCCTTCACCGTCTTACATACCACCGCCGTGGGTTTACCCTTTGTCTGCTTTGCTTCCTGCAGCGCGCGCTCAATCTGGCAGAAGTCGTGGCCGTCGATCTCAATCACGTGCCAGCCGAACGCCTCGTATTTTTCCTTAATCGGCATCGGGTTCATGACCTTCGTGACGTCGCCGTCGATTTGCAAGCCGTTATTGTCGACGAACAGCGTCAGGTTGTCAAGCCCAAAGTGCGGCGCAAACATGGCCGCCTCCCAGACCTGCCCTTCCTCAAGCTCTCCGTCGCCCGTCACCGTATAAACGCGGTAATCCTTATTGTCAATTTTCGCCGCAAGCGCCATGCCGTTTGCCGCACTGACCCCCTGCCCGAGCGAGCCGGTCGACATATCGACGCCGGGTACGCGCTTCATGTCGGGGTGCCCCTGCAAAAAGTGGTCGATCTTGCGCAGGTTTGCCATCTCCTCCGGCGCAAAAAACCCACGCTCAGCCAACGTACCGTACAGCCCCGGCGCGCAGTGCCCCTTCGAGAGCACAAACCGGTCGCGCTCTTCCCAAAGCGGATTGCCCGGGTCGACGCGCAGCTCCTCAAAATACAAATACGTCAAAACGTCCGCGATCGAAAGCGACCCGCCCGGGTGGCCCGACTTGGCGTGATACACGCCGACGATTGCATTTTTTCTCACTCTGGCCGCAATGATTTGAAGCTCCCTCACTCTGCCACTGTCCATAACCCTGTATTTCCTCCCTTAAAATTGATCGCTTGTTAGTCGCGCTGCGCCTCTTCCACCGCGCCGCAGGCCAGCTCCATGATTTCACGCAGCCGCTCCGCCCGCCCGCTCAGGTACAAATAGCCCAAAAGCGCCTCGAACCCCGTCGCCATCCGGTACTCCGCTACGTCGGCGTTTTTCGGCACGGTGGCGGATTTCGCGTTCCGGCCCCGGCGGTAGACGGCGCCCTCCTCCTCCGACAGCTTGTCCAATATCGCGCGGACGCTGGCCGCCTGCGCCCCCGCCTTTACATACTGTGTCGCCAGCCGGTGCAGCTTGTTTGCCTGCAGGCTCCCTGCGCGCATCAGGCGCGTGCGCACATACAGCTCGTACACGCCGTCGCCCACAAACGCGAGCGCCAGCGGCCCGTACTGCCCGGGCTGGGGCACCGTTTCATCCGGTATATAAGGCATTGCCTCACCTGTCCCTTCCGTTATTTCCTGCTCCATGTCACGCCGTTGGGCGTATCTTTGAGGACGATCCCCATCTGCGACAGCTTGTCGCGGATTTCATCCGCCGTTTTAAAGTCCTTGTTTTTGCGCGCCTCGGTGCGCCTTTCGATCAGCGCCTCAATCTCGCTGTCAAGCGTATCGTCTGCGCGCTTCTGCACAACACCCAGCACGCCTGTCAGCTCGGCAAAAATCTTTTGCGCATACTGCGCCGCCTGCTTCGACGGCTTATCTTCCGCGTCGAGCGCGCTGTTGATGGCGCGCGACAAATCGAACAGCGCCGCTACCGCGCCCGCCGTATTGATGTCGTCGTCCATTGCCGCGCAGAACTCGCTCTTACAGCGGTCCGCCGCCTCAATAAGCGCGCTGTCCGCCGCCTTTTCCCCGCCGTCCGGCACATTGCCGATAAAGAACTCCAACTTTTCCCGGCAGTTGTAGAGCCGCTCCAGCGCGGTCTGCGCCTGCGTGAGCAGCTCGCGCGAGAAATTGATTGGGCTTCTGTAGTGCGCGCTGAGCATGAAGAAACGGATCACCTCATAGTCAAACTCCTTCACAATGTCGCGCACGGTGAAGAAATTCCCCTTCGACTTGCTCATCTTCACATTGTCAATGTTGATATATCCATTGTGCAGCCAATAGTGTGCAAACGGCTTACCGCTCGCCGCCTCGCTCTGTGCAATCTCGTTTTCATGGTGCGGGAAGATCAAATCCTTGCCGCCGGCATGGATGTCGATCGTTTCACCGAGGTATTTCATTGCCATGGCCGAACACTCGATGTGCCATCCGGGCCGCCCCATACCCCATGGGCTTTCCCACGCAGGCTCGCCGGGCTTCTGCGCCTTCCAGAGCGCAAAGTCCATCGCGTCGTGCTTGCGCTCGTCCACGCTGATGCGCGCGCCGGCCTCCAGCTCCTCAAGCGGCTGGTGAGACAGCTTGCCGTAGCCTTTGAACTTCTTCGTGCTGTAGTATACGTCGCCGTCGACCTCGTAGGCGTACCCCTCGTCGATCAGCTTCTGCACCAGCGCGATGATTTCCGGGATATTCTCCGTTGCGCGCGGATGCACCGTCGCCTCCTCGATACCAAGCCCCTTTGCATCGACCTCATACTCGCCGATAAAGCGGTCGGCCAGTTCCCGGACGGTTATGCCCTCTTCATTTGCGCGTTTGATCATCTTGTCGTCAATGTCGGTAAAGTTCTGCACGAACTTGACCGTATAGCCGCAGTACTCAAAGTACCGCCGCAGCGCGTCGAACACAATGAACGGGCGCGCGTTCCCAATGTGGAAAAAGTCGTACACCGTCGGCCCGCAGGCGTATATCTTCACCTCTCCGGGCGTAATCGGCACAAACTCTTCCTTCTGCCGTGTCAAAGAATTGTATAATTTCATAGTCCCTCTCCATTCCAAAGCTTTTGTACGCGCGGCGCATTTGCCGCGTGTCCATGATAGGGTTCCCTATTTTGTATCATCTTTATCCGTCTGGGTCTCCTCTTCGTCCTCGGCCAGCCGCCGCTCCAGCGCCTCAAGCCGCATCAGCAGCTTGCACAGCTCCATGCTGACCGGGTCTGGCATATGTATCTGGTCGAGGTCGGCCGTCGCCTTCGCAACGCGCACCGAGCCGCGCTTTACGACCCGCGCCGGAACGCCCACGCACGTCGAGTCTGGCTCCACCTCGGACAGTACGACAGCGTTTGCCGCAATTTTCGAGTTGTCGCCTACCTTGAATGGGCCGAGCACCTTCGCCCCCGCGCCGACCATGACATTGTTGCCCAGCGTCGGGTGGCGCTTGCCCACGTCCTTGCCTGTGCCGCCCAGCGTCACGCCCTGGTAGATCGTGCAGTTATCGCCGATCTCCGCCGTTTCGCCAATAACGACGCCCGTACCGTGGTCAATAAACAGGCCGCGCCCGATCTTCGCGCCCGGATGGATCTCGATCCCGGTCCAGAATTTCCCGGTCTGGGACACCCAGCGGGCCAGAAACTTCATATTATGCCGGTAGAACCAGTGCGCCACGCGGTAGTAGATGAGCGCATGCAGCCCCGGGTACAACAGAAAAACCTCGAAGCCGTTGCGGGCCGCGGGGTCGCGCTCCAAAATCGATTTGATATCATACCGAAGGTTTGAAAACATCCCTGCCTC
>DVOF01000078.1 GCA_018713805.1 Candidatus Aphodoplasma excrementigallinarum
ATTTACTTAAATATTTAAATATTTCACTGCTGATCTGCTCGAACGACTCCGCATTAATCACGATTTGCTCCGGGTCGGACACAATCGTTTCCGCCACAAGGTCAATGAGCGTTTTCTCCGACTCATTCTCATACATTGGCTTGTTCAAAGATATATAATTGTTGAGCGGCGTATGCTTGAGCCGGGTCGCCGTTTTGATCGCGGTAACAATCTGCCGCGTCGCGCATAAATCGGCAAAGGCAGAAAAATTCGACTGCTTGTCCGTCCTGAAATCGCGGATCGCCTTGTACAGCCCGATCATACCCTCCTGAATGATGTCCTCCCGGTCCGCGCCAATCAAAAAATAGGCCCTTGCACGCGCCTTCACAAGGCTTTTATACTTATCAAGAAGGTATTCCGTCGCGCCAACGTCACCCTGCTGGGCCAGCGAAACGATTTCTTCATCCGTTTTAGAAGCATAAGATGCTTTTTGATTATCCGCCATTTGCACCCCGATCTATTTCTCCTTGTCTATCTAACTGCCTTATCCGGTTACTGGCCTCATTATATGCAATTATAACGAAATTGTCAAGCTGATTTGTAAAATATATGGTATTTCAAACAATTTTTTTTGTATAAATTCGGAAGATTACAGCGAATTGTGTAATTTCCGGTTATTATATTGTATATTATGCACAATTATGTGAAATTTTGATATTTATTCTGTTGTAACATGCACACATTTAGATTCTTGCGCCACCCCACGGTCCTGTGTTATAATAAGCATTGCTGCGCTGTCATGCAGGATTTTTAAGGGGGATAGGTCATGGTATTTTCAGAGGCGCTGCGGGACAGAAAATTTCTAAAGTGGATGCTGACGCTCTCGCTACCGATTGCACTGCAAAATTTGATCAACGCATCTGTAAATACGGCCGACACGATAATGGTCGGCCAGCTCGGGGAGGCCTCGATCGCATCGGTCGGCCTTGCTAATCAGGTGTTTTTTATTCTTTCGCTGATCCTATTCGGCGTCAGCAGCGGCTGTAACGTATTTGTCGCGCAATTTTGGGGTAAGCGTGACCTGACAAATATCCGCAAAACAATGGCGCTCAGCATTATGCTCAGCCTGGTTCCAGCGGTGATATTTACCTTTTGCGCGCTGGTCACGCCGGACTTTTTGATGCGTATTTTCTCCAATGACGAGCAGGTCGTCGCGCTCGGGTGTCAATACCTGCGTATCATTGCAATCAGCTATATTCCTTACGCAATTTCGCTGACAATCAGCAGCTCCGTCCGGACGATCGAACGGCCGGCGCTTGCGCTTGTGACGTCAATTATGTCGCTGCTGATCAATACATGCCTGAACTATGTGTTCATATTTGGAAAATTTGGCGCACCTGCGCTCGGCGTTGAAGGCGCCGCGCTGGCAACGACCATTACGCGGCTAATTGAGCTTATCGTTGTTGCAACTGTGCTGTATACGCGCTTTTCCATGATTGCCATCCGCCTCAAAGACTTTGGGCGCGCGCTCCACCTGCGGTTTATCAAGCCGTTTATGCGGGCCGTTACGCCGGTCATCTTAAACGAAAGCGCGTGGGGGATTGGCGTGGCGATGTATTCAGTCGTTTATTCCCACATGGGGACCAACGTCGTGGCCGCCATGAACATCAACAGCGTATTCGACAACCTGTTCCGCGCGCTGTTCTTTGGGATTAGTTATGCGGCCGGCGTCATCGTCGGCAAAACGATCGGCGAGGGAAAGGAGGAGCTTGCGCTCGAGTACGGCAAGCGGTTCAACGTGATTACGCCTGTGTTCAGCATTGCGTTTACCGTTCTGATCGCCGTCTGCGCGCCGATTGTATGGGTTATCTACAATGTTTCGGAAGAAGTCATGTTCAGCGCAACATGGCTGATCATCATAACGGGGCTGTATGCGCCTTTGCGGAACGCCAACAGCGTCCAGCTCGTAGGCGTACTCCGGAACGGCGGCGACACAAAGTTTACCCTGTATCTTGACCTTGCAGGCGTGTGGTTTATCGCACTGCCGCTCGGCGCGCTGTTCGGATTGGTATTGAAATGCAATATCATCATCGTCCACGCCGTAATGCTCGTCGAAGAAATCGTGAAGTTTATTCTTTTGACGCACCGTACCTTCCAAGGAAAATGGGTCAAAAACCTGGTACAGCGAATGTAAAAAAAAGGACAGCGCTCGCTGTCCTTTTTTTATACCTCAATTACGTTTGCTTCACAGCTTTCGATACACTCTCTTCCCATATCCCACATATGCGGACAGTGGGCGATTACCGTCCCTGACCGCTTCAGCATCTTTTCATTTCTCACGCGGACGCATCGGGTCGTCTTTGGCTTTACCGTATAGGACGCCCGCACGGCAAGAGGAAGTATTTGCCGGTAAAGGTCGCTCCAGCCGCCATGCAAACGCCTCTCCCAGCCGCGGCACGGCGGTAGAAAAACAAGCGAAATCCCCGGATACTGCTTTTTCATCTCGGCTACAACGGCCGCGCAAAGCAGGTCAAAACCCGGCATTGCGCCGCTGTAAAACGTATCAACTCCCTGCTCAAGCAAATTTTCCAGCTCTGCTACAACACGTCCCGTCAGCGAGGCAAGGTCCTCCCCAAATAAAACCTCCGCTCCAACAAAGCAGCAGGCCCGCTCCTTCTTTGGCACAAAAACATCCCCTTATTATTCGGAATACCGATATTATATTACACTTTGGCATAACAGTCAACGGTATTCCGAATGATAATGTGCTTTGATATCCATATACTATAAGTAGTGGGAATTTAGAAAAAGAGAGGATGTTATATGGATACCAGGGACGCGATTAGCAAGCGCATTGTCAAGCTATGTGAGGAAAGGAATATAACCATCAATAAATTATGCGCCATGTCCGGCGCAACACAGTCGACCATCAATGACATTGTAAACGGTGTAACGAAGAATCCCGGTATTGTAACGATAAAAAAGCTATGCGATGGGCTGGAAATTACCCTGTGCGAATTTTTTAACTCAGATTTGTTTCATAATCTGGAGCAGGAAATCAAATAAAAACGGCTTTTTAAGCCGTTTTTATTTTTTTATAAATCCGTTTCATGCAGCTTAACGCCGTTTTTCACCAACCGAGCCTGCAAAGCCGAAACATCAAGCGCAGCAAAGTCCGTCCCCATTGCCGCGGCCGTGCCGGCCGCCTCGCCCGTCTGGGCACATACCGGGATTACGCGCGTAATGTCCCACATCGTATCCGTCACGCTGATACACCGTCCCGCGCAGAGCAAATTTTTGACCTTGTTTCCGTAAAGCGTGCGGAAAGGCAGCTCATACACCGGCCCGCGTTTACGCCAGTCGCCGATCATGCCAACGCTGTCGTCAAAGCGCGTATGCACCTGCCGGTTATCCAGCTCAAATGCGCCGGCGAGCCGCCGCGTCATGCGAAGCTGCGGGATTGTGGGCACGTTGACCGGTATGTACGACGCGTCATCCTTCCGCCGTTTGAGCACATCCTTCAAAATCTGCTCATGCGCCAGCGTCAGCATGCGGCTCGTTTCAAAGCCGTCCAGACCGCTAAAGCGGCCTACGTCAAACTGCTCCTTGTCGATATAGTTGCCGTTTTCATCGACTACATCCGCAAACCCGAGCATGTGCAGCTCGTGACCAGCCTTTCCCAAACCGTAGTACCACGCCGCAAGCTTGTTCCCCTGCTCGGACAGCGCCGTGTCCTCGTCCGCAAACGCGCAGACGTCCGCGTCGCCCGTCGCGTCAATGACGCTTTTCACGCGGATGGCCTGCCGGCCGCCCTTGTGCTCTACAAGTACGGTGTCGATTCTGCCGTCTTGTTTTGTCACACCGCAGACCGACGCCGTGTACAAAATGGATACGCCCTCGCGCAGCAGCAGGCGCTCCAGCTCGATGGCAAACAGGTGCGCGTTATACTGCACCTCAAACCGCGTCGCCGCCTTTTCCTCCGCCGTACCATTCTCCAGCCACGGCGCCGGGTAACGCGCCTCTGCGCCATGCTTGAGTGACAGGCGCAGCAGCTCTTCGCTGATGCCGTAGCTGACCTGCCGCCCGCACCCGTCGCACAGCGGCAGGTAGACCGTCACAATTCCCAGCGTGCCAAGCCCGCCGAGCATACACTCCCGCTCGCACAGGAGCACCTTCGCCCCGCCGCGTGCAGCAGCCAGCGCCGCCGCTGCGCCCGCGATACCGCCTCCTGCGACGAACACATCGCACGTTTCCACGACCGGCAGTTCCCGCGCCGGTTCTGTTACATATTCCATCAGTTCTCCCCCTCTTCGCACTTTAAAGTTTTCAAATATTTAAGATCCATTTCGCTCAGTTCCGCCTTTTTTAACAAATCGGGCCGCTTTTCATAGGTGACCCGGAGCGACTGCTGCCGCTTCCAGACCTCGATGTTGGCGTGGTGCCCGCTCAGCAGTATTTCCGGCACGCTCCGGCCCAGGATTTCGGGCGGGCGGGTATACTGCGGGTATTCCAGCAGGGCGTGATAATGCGACTCCCCCATATAGGAGCTTGCGTCCGCCAGCACGCCCGGCACGAGCCGCGCCACCGCGTCAATGACCGCCATGGCAGGAATCTCGCCCCCCGTGAGCACAAAGTCGCCGATGGACAGCTCCATATCCACGATCTCGTCGAGCACACGCTGGTCGACGCCCTCATAGTGCCCGCACAATAGTACGATGTGCGTTTGCTGCGCAAGCTCCGCCGCGCACGGCTGGTCAAACACCCGCCCCTGCGGCGAAAGGTAGATGGTGAGCGGCTTATACCCAAGCCCCTCCGTCACACTCCGGTATGCGTCATAGATCGGCTGGACCGCCATCAACATGCCCGCGCCGCCGCCATAGGGGTAGTCGTCGACGCGGCGGTGCTTGTCGGTGGAAAAGTCGCGGATCTGGATAAAATTCAGCTCCAAAAGGCCGTTTTCCCGCGCACGCCCAATGATACTGTCGCCCAGCACAGCCTCAAACATGTCCGGGAACAGCGTAAGCACGTCAAAGCGCATCACTCCACCAGCCCCTCTAATAAATGTACGACGATTTTCCCTTCCTCGATGTCGACGCGCAGCACGACCTCATCGATCACGGGAAGCAGGATATCCTTCCCCTTCTCCGGCCGCACAACGTATACGTCGTTGCTCCCGGTCGGGAACACCTCCACCACTTTGCCAAGGTAATCCCCCGTATCCGTTTCCACTGCGCAGCCGAGCAGGTCGCAGATATAGTAGCCCTCCTCCGGCTCGCCAAGCTGCTCCCTGTCCACGTACAGCGTATGGTTTTTCAGCGTTTCTGCCTCGTCTATATGGTCAATGCCTGCAAACTTCACAATCAGGTTCCCCTTCTGGTACTTGATGTGCTGGAGTGCAAAGGCTTTTTTTTCTTTTTTAATATCAATATACACCGTCTCAAGGTCCTCAAACACATCGGGCGTATCCGTCCACGGCACAACCTTCACCTCGCCGCGCAGCCCGTGCGTATTGACCACCTGTCCGACCTGCAATGTCTGCTGTTTCATCTCTGCGTTCCTTTCCCGCATGACAAAATGGGGCGCAAAAATTGCGCCCCACCATGCAATCAGTCTACAATCTCGACCATGACACGCTTGTTTTCCCGGCTTGCCGCCGCTTTTACAACCGTGCGGATTGCTTTGGCAATCCGGCCCTGCTTGCCGATTACCTTCCCCATGTCGTCGTCCGCAACGCGGAGCTCAAGCACGGTTTCGCGCTCGCCCTCCACTTCCGTTACAGAAACGTCGTCCGGGTGGTCGACCAGAGCCTTCGCCACTACTTCCAAAACTTCCTTCATCGCAATGCTCCTCCGATTCCCTTACAGGATGTTTGCCTTTTTGAGCAAACCCTTTACCGTATCTGTCGGCTGTGCGCCGTTTGCGATCCACTTCTTCGTCTTTTCCGCGTCGATCTTAACCTCCGCCGGCTCAACCATCGGGTTGTAGGTGCCTACCTCCTCGATGAACCTGCCGTCGCGCGGATATCTGGAATCTGCCACAACGACTCTGTAAAACGGAGCCTTCTTGGCGCCCATACGCTTCAGCCTGATTTTTACTGCCATGTCTTTCACCTCCAGGTTTTATTGGTTACAGGGCGTGAAC
>DVOF01000079.1 GCA_018713805.1 Candidatus Aphodoplasma excrementigallinarum
CATGAAACGGTATCTATCGGTATTTTTGGCTTTAGCGCTGGTATTGGGGACGGTTCTGGTCCCGGGCGGCGCTTCAGCGGCGGTCGTATACGACAAGGTGTACTACGACAAGGACTTCGACGCGTATGACAACGACCTCAAGCTCGGCGCAAGCGAGCACCCGTCGCCGCAGTACGACGGCGACAAGGTCGTGGTGATCAAGTCGGACGGGACGGCGGATTCGGCTGTGCCGGGGCTGTACCCGGGGCGGCAGGAGTACCAGAACATCGTAGTTGAGGGGCGCTACCGCATGAGCAGTACGACTGCAAAGCGGGAGGCGGTCGGGATAGGATTTGTCAGCCAGTGGTCAAACAACAAGCGCGACCTCGTTTTGTTTGACGAGGACGGCAATGTCAAGCTGGTGCCGAATCAGAAAGATTTGAGCACGGCGATTACAGCGTTTGAAGGCTACAAGGCGGACACGTGGTATACGCTGACGCTGACGGTTGGCGCAACGCCAGTGGGTACAGAGCCGCAGGCCAACAACGTACGCTTCGAAGTGCTGGAAGAAGGTGCGGCGGAGCCGGTTGTGACGACGGCGACCATCGACTGCGGCGATAAGATCAATTCCTTCTGGTTTACCCAGTACATGGTCGAGGGCGAAGAACACAGTATGATGCTCGATTGGTTCAAGGCGGGCAACGTGGAAAATATGGCGGGCGTGAGCGCGCCTGAAGTGGCGATTACCTCCCCCGCAAACGGAGCGTCGCTGCCGATGGATGAGCCGGTCGTTTTGACGGCTTCGGCGCAGGCGACCGAGGACGGCGCGGCGATTACAAAGGTGGAGTTTTACGAGGACGGCAATAAGCTTGGCGAGGCGGCGGCAGAGCCGTACACTTATACATGGAGCGGCGCTTCAGCGGGCGAGCACACGGTAAAGGCAATCGCGACCGACTCCAACGGCGCGCGGAGCGAGTCGGAGAGTGTGACGTTTACGCTCGTGGACGGCAGCTTCCAGACAGAAAAGGAATTCTACCGGGACGAGTTTTCGAAGGATTACGGCGTGTGGAAAACGGAATACTTTGGCAAGACCGTCGCGGACGGCGGCGCGATGACCAATCTTGAGTCCGGCGACGTAAAATACCTGGAGATCAGCTCTGACGGCGCGGGCACCAGCCAGCTCAGCACATATAACGTCAATGTGCCAGGTGGGAAATACACCTTCTACGGGCGGTTCGCGGTCGACAACAGCGAGTTGCAGCGCGAGGTGTTCCAACTGTTGTTTGCAAGACAGGAGGGCGGCAGTTACCGCGTATCCAATTTTGTAATGTTCGATACAGACGGCAATATCAAGGGACGCACGGCCGGCGGGGCGTATATTACGCTGGTGGAAGGCTTTGCGGCAAACAAATGGTATGAGATTTCGGCAACATTTGAAAATTCCAAATATCAAGAGGGCGACATGAACGTCACGTACACCGTGACGCCGGAGGGGGAAGCGCCGGTCACGAAGGAAACGTACCTTGACCTTGCGCGCGACGCGACGTTCCGGGCGCTGTTTGTTTCGCAGGCCGGAGAAGCGGGCAAGAGCGGCAAGTTCCTGCTCGACTATGTCGGCATGTACGAAAACTTAGAGCCGGTCGGGATTACAAGCCCGACGGCGGGCGCGACCTACTTTGCCGGCGATACGGTCGATGTGGGCATTACGGTAAACGGGATTGCGTCGTCGGTGGACGTGTATGTGGACGGCGTATATCAAGGCACGGCGACGGGTGCGGACGGTTTGTATTCGTACCAGCTCAGCGGTCTTGGCGCAGGGAAACACGCCATCACGGTCAAAGCGGAGAGCCTTGCGGGCGAGCAGGCGGAGTCTGCCCCGGTGGAAATCGTTATGGAGGACGGCCTTGTGATTTCGTCGATGTTCCAGAACGACATGGTGCTCCAGCGCAGGCAGAATGTCAACGTATGGGGCAGCGGCCCGAACGGGGAAACGATTACGGTAACGGTCGGGAAGACGAGCGCGCAGGCAACGGTGGAAAATAACGAGTGGAACGTGGTTTTGCCGCCGATGGAGGCGGGCGGCCCGTATGAGATGACGATTACGGGACGGGACAGCGGGTTTACAAAGACGTTTGCCAATGTGATGGTCGGCGAAGTGTGGGTGACAAGCGGGCAGTCGAACATGGCGTTTACCATGCGGTGGTTCGGCCAGCAGGACAATGCAAAGACGATGGAGAACGTGCGGTTGTTCTCGATGGATATACCAGACCTGAACGACCCGGCAGAGGAAATCACAAACGGCAAGTGGAACGTCTGCACGCCGGAGTCGGCGTACAACTATTCTGCGGTGTCGTACTATCTGGCAGAGGAACTGTATGAGGCGACCGGCGTCCCGGTCGGGATCATCTGCGCAGGCGTGGGCGGGTCGCCGGCGCTCTGCTGGATGAGTAAGGATGTATGCGAACAGAGCGACTATTTAAAGAGTTACTATCAGAGCGGACCTGTCGGCGTGGCAAGCCGGGCGAGCGCGTATTACAATTCTTCCATTGCGCCGCTGCACAACTTTACGGTTGCAGGCGCAATCTGGTACCAGGGCGCGGCGGACTCGTACTCGACCGTGCAGTACGACCAGGTTGTGATGGGTCTGATCAACGACTGGCGCAGCAAATGGCAGCAGGAGACGCTCCCGTTCATTATCGTGCAGGAGCAGTCCTACGCCGAGCCGGAAGCAACCCGCATGTGGGCGCGCGTGCGCGAGGGCCAGCAGAAGGCGGCCGACACGCTCGACGACGTCTATCTGGTGCCGCTGCTTGACGGCGGCGAGCCGACCAACATCCACCCGGGCGATAAGCGGCGGGTCGGGGAGCGGCTGTCCGCGGTGATCCAGGCGCTGGACTTTGAAGGCAGTAATACAGACGTATTTGCGCCATCGTTTGAGTCGGCGCGCGTGGACGGGAACAAGATCGTTGTGACGCTAAAGGACTGCACGGGGCTTATCTCCTCTGACGGGGAGGCTCTGCGCGAGTTTGAAATCTGCGGCGCGGACGGCGTGTTTGCGGAGGCGAAAGCAGAAATCACCGGCACAAACGAGATTACGATATCGTCGGATTTGGTCAGTGAGCCGGCCTATGTGCGCTATGCGTTCCGCAACTGCCCCGATGTGAACCTGTTCGGCACGAACGGGTTGCCGGTTACGCCGTTTCGGACGGACGACTATTACGGCTACTATCTGCCGCGGGCGTACCATAAGACGCAGTATGCGCCGGGCGAGCCGGTTGTAGCCGAGGTTGACGTTTCGAAGATTTCCGGCGGTGTAGAGGAAGTTGCGCTTTACCTCGACGGCGTGAAGAAGGCGACGCTTACCGAGGAGCCGTATACCTACGATTTTGGCTCGTTTGAAGGAGGGCGCCACAGCATCAATGTGATGGCTGTCGGGACGGACGGCGTGACATATCCGTCGTTCCGCACGAACTTCTACGTTGGCACGCCAGAGGCGGCGGAGCCGTATTATACAAATGATTATGATAACTTTGCAATCACGAAAGATATGAAGGATGACTTTTCCGGCTATGCGACGACGAATATTGTTTATCAGGTGACAGACCGCCCGGACGGCGAAGCGGGCGACAAGTGCCTTGTGACCTCCGTGACGAACGGGGCGAACACGTCGCTTTACAATTACCTTTCGGAAACAGTGGAGATTTTGCAGATTCAGTTTGATTTCCAAATCACGGGCGACGGCAGCCTTTCGATGCTTTTGCCGAATGCGCGCGAGCGGATTGGAAGCAGCGACCTGTTCACGATCAAAGACGGCGTCATGACGATTCCAGGCGTGGCCGACCCCATCAATGTCACAAAGGATACATGGCATACCATGGACATTACGCTGTACGGCCAGACCGGAAGGATGTATGTCACGCTTGACGGCGGTACGCCGGTTGCGGGGCGGAGCTCCTCTATCGGCGCAGTCGACCGTTTAAAGAGCACAATTACAGACACGAGCGGCAATGGGACGGGGATTTATATTGATAATTTCTCGCTCACATCGCTGCCATATTCCGAGGCTGCGGAAGAACCGGCGCCCGACAATACCATCACACTCACCGCGTCTGCGACAGGCGCCGGCGTGGTGGCGATCAGCGGCGGCAGCACGGGCGCTTCGGTGACCGGCGAGGTTGAGCTCGGCGCACCGGTGACGCTGACGGCGACGGCGGATGCAAACGAAACCTTCCTGTTCTGGGTAGACGCGGCGGGCCGCATCCTGAGCCGCGAGGCAAGCTACACGCTCACGCCGGTGAGCGG
>DVOF01000080.1 GCA_018713805.1 Candidatus Aphodoplasma excrementigallinarum
TTATGGTATACTGTACACAAAAGAGGAAAGCAAACGGCGGAGCCGTGACAGGAAAGGAGCCATTTGGCATGGATGAGATGTTAAACAATAACAAAGCGGCAGAAAATGAAAATGATGTTGGAAGCGTTACCATATCGGAGGAGGTCGTAGCGGTCATTGCCGGCGTTGCAACGGCGGAGGTGAAGGGCGTTTCGGCCATGTCGGGCACGCTGGCGGGCGGCATTGCCGAGATTTTGGGCAAAAAGAACATGGGCAAGGGCGTCAAGGTCACGATCGACGGCGATACGGTTGAGATCGACCTGCATATTACGGTCGTATACGGCGCGAAGGTACCGGAGGTTGCGTGGGAGATTCAGGAAAAGGTGAAAAAGTCAGTTGAGTCGATGACGGGCCTCAAGGTCGATAAGGTGAACATCTACATCGAAGGCGTTGTGATTGAGCGCGAGCCGAAGAAGGAGACGCGCCCACCCAAAGTGGAGGAAAAAGAAGCGGAAGAACAAAAGAAGGAATCAGACAGCAAGGACAACGAATAAAACTCTAAGCAGGCTTCCGCGGATGCGGAAGCTTTTTTATTTGCGGTCTGGATAGAAAAGGAAGAAAAAATTGCATATTACGCACTTGTGTTTTGAAATTTAGTTTGGTATAATAAAATCCGCGTTTACAAAAATCGACTTTATAACAGGAGGGTCGCGATGGAAGGCAGTTGGGATATGTTAAAGCAGTGTCTAAGCTATATTCGGGAAAAGACGGATTTTACGCCGCACATCGCGGTTGTGCTCGGCTCCGGCTTGGGCGGATTTGCCAGCTGGGCCGAAGTTTTCTGTTCGGTCGATTATTCCGAGCTGCCCCGCTTTCCGGTTTCCACAGTAAGCGGGCATGAAGGACGGCTTTTGCTGGGAGATATCGCGTCCGTCCCTGTCGTTATTATGCAGGGGCGCGTGCATTATTACGAGGGGTATGACATGCAGGACGTCGTGGCGCCGGTACGGTTGGCGCGCCTGCTCGGCGCAGAGGGGATTATCCTGACAAATGCGGCGGGAGGGATCAACCGCACGTTATCGCCGGGGAGCTTTATGCTGATCCGGGACCACATTGCTTCACTTGTGCCGTCGCCATTGATTGGGGCAAATATTGAGCGGCTTGGGACGCGGTTCCCCGATATGAGCGAGGTATACGACCGGGAATACCGGGCGTTGGTCAAGCAGGCGGCGGAGCGGGCTGGGACGGTATTGCACGAGGGGGTTTACCTCCAGACGACCGGCCCGCAGTATGAAACGCCGGCGGAGATTGAGCTGTTTACACGCTGGGGCGCGGACGCAGTTGGGATGAGCACTGCGTGCGAGGCGATTGCCGCGCGCCATGCAGGGATGCGGGTGTGCGCAATCAGCTGTATTTCAAACATGGCAGCCGGTATTTCGTCGGAGGCGCTTTCCCACGAGGAAGTGAAACAGACGGCGAAGCGCGTGTCTGCGCAATTTGAAAGACTCCTTTACGAGACGGTGTTGGCCGTAGGGGGAGCAGGGGTAAGGGGAGAAGAAGAAACATGATCGATTTGCACTTGCATTTGGATGGGTCGCTGGAGGCGGACACGATCCTGCATCTGGCCCAGCACGACGGGGTCGCTTTGCCGGCTCAGGATGCAAAGGGATTAAAACCGTACATAACTGCACCGGGCGGCAAAGGGCTGGCGGGCTATCTTGCATGCTTTGATCTGCCGCTGCGCGTGCTTCAGACCCCTTATTCGCTCACGTATGCGGTTTCCGCGCTGATTGAACAGCTCGATTCGGAGGGGATGCGGTATGCGGAAATCCGTTTTGCGCCGCAGCTTCATACCAGAAACGGCATGTCCCAGCAGGAGGTGGTCGAGGCCGCCCTGCGCGGTCTTGAGCAGGGAGTCGGTAAAAGCCGGCATATGGGCGCGCAGCTTATTTTGTGCTGTATGCGCGGCGCGGATAACCATTTGGAAAACGAACAGACTGTCCGCCTTGCGAGGGAATATCTGGGGAGCGGGGTTGCCGCAGTCGATCTTGCGGGCGCGGAAGAAAAGTTCCCAACCAGCGATTACCGCGCTCTGTTTGCCGAGGCGGCGCGGCTTGACGTGCCGTTTACCATCCATGCCGGGGAGGCAGACGGCGCGCAGAGCGTGCGCGCAGCAGTGGAGTTTGGCGCGCGGCGCATAGGGCACGGGGTCCGTATGTGCGAAGACGAGGAAGTGATGGAGCTTGTGATTGAACAGGGGATTGCGCTTGAGCTGTGCCCGACGAGCAATTTGCAGACGGGGGCAGTCCGTTCCCTGCGCAGCTATCCGATCCGCCGTTTTTTAAACGCAGGCGTGATTGCGACGGTGAATACGGACAACCGGACGGTGTCGGGGACGACGATAAAAAAGGAGCTTGCGCTCTTGCGGCAGGGGATTTCGCTCACGGCTGAGGAGGAAAAGATGCTTCTGCTCAATGCGATTTATGCCTCATTCCTGCCGGAGGAGGAGAAGCAGGTGCTCTCTGAACAGATTTATGTGCATGGATGTTACGTATAAATTTTAAATGAATCAACCATAGAACGCTTTGTTAAGGAGGTATGCCTTGACAAGGCGTTTTTTTATTTCGATATATTCCTATTTGCACTTATTATTTTATATTTACAGATCAGTAATAAAACGGTATAATTTATATGAAATAGATAAAATGCGGGTATTGTAAAAGCATTTTTATTACAATTATCACTAATACGTGGGATAATGCAAGAGGAGGAAAGGACATGAAAAGACAAGGGAGAAAATTGTTGTCGCTTGTGCTGGCGCTGTGTATGCTAATGTGCATGTTCCCGGGAGTGGGGATGCCTGTGCTGGCGGAGGAACCGGCGGCTGACTATGTCATGTTTTCAGATGATTTTGAAAACTATGGGGACGCGGGGACAAAGCTGACGGAGGACAATTCAAAATGGGATAGCACGAAGGGGATCGGCGAGGCAAAAAAGGATTTTGAGGTCGCCGCAGACCCAAAGGATTCGCTCAATAAAGTCGGGAAGCTTTGGTACGACAACAGCGCCGGGGACAGCAGCGGCGTTATGCAAATTACGAAAACAGCAGACCGGCCGTTTACCGAGCCGGTTGCCTTCAGCGGGCGTGTACTTATGCCGGAGGTGCCTGCGGGCAAGCTGATTTTAAAAATGCAGGCGGGGTCAAAATATCAAAATGTCCTCTACATACGTGAAACTAACGGGCAGGTTCGCACCGGCGGGACGTACAAGGATGATTTTGGCATTGCCCAGGAAAATGAATGGGTTTATTTTACGTTTGTTGTGGCGCCGAATCCGGACGATTGGGACAATTGCTCCGTAACGGGTTATGTCAGCGGCGGCACGGGGGATTCCAACAGTGCGACGACCCCGGCCAACAAGACAAAGAAGGTTACGCAGCAGAGCGTGAAGTTTGGCAATTACAACGGAACGACAAACATCAAGTTCTGGCTCGAGTATACGCCGGACGCAGAAGGGACTGGAACGGTTTATATAGACGATATCAAGGTTTACCAGGCGTCTGCCTTTACCATGGAGGCGGTTAAGACGACGAATGTCGGCGTAAGCGAGTCGGTCGAGATCCGCTTCAACCATGCGGCAGATTTGACGTCGTTTGATCTTGCTTCCGACGTAACGGTTTCGGTAGACGGCGGTGCACCGGTCAACGCAGAGGTTATATATGACGAACGGCAGCCGGACCGTTTTACCTTAAACTTCCCAAGCGGGCTCAGCGCGGATACCAACTATGTGGTGACGCTGGACGGCGAAGCGAAGGATGTGTTTGGGAACAGCATCTACAATGCGGCGCGGTTTTCGACCGGAGAGGGCGGCGCGCCGGTCTATGATGAAATTGAAGCAATCACGGTCGGGTATGATGCGCCGCTGACGCAGGAGCTCGACAAAATTGAGCCAATCACCTTTACCGCTGCGACAATACCGGCGACGAATGTGGACTTTAACAAGGTGGAGTGGCTGGTAGATGATGAAGTGAAGATGACAGGCAAGACCTTTTCCTATGAGCCGGAAGCGGAGTTGGGTGATACGGTAATCACCGCACGGTATGCGGATGATCATGAGGTTTCGGACACTTGTACCATATCGGTGATTGAGCCGCTGCCTGTCCCGGCGGAGGGGATTACCGTCCTGCCGGAGAGCTTGGAGCTTTGGCTGGACTATCCGCTCGACATTACGCCACGCGCGTGGTTTGAGCCGGAAGATGCGACCAATAAAACAGTGACCTGGACGTCAAGCGACCCGGAGGTGGCGACGGTCGACCCGGACACAGGGTCGGTTACCATGCTGAAAGAGGGGAAGACGACGATTACAGCAAAGGCGGCGGATGGCGGCTATACCGGCTCGATGGAGTTGACTGTTACAGCGCCGCTTAACCGTACGGAGAAAGATAAGCTCAACCTTGACCCGGTGGCGAGCGGGGAAAGCCGAATTGACCTAAGCGACTTTATCGGATTGCCCGAGTCGGTAGGCGAGGCGAAAATTGCCCTTTGGAGCGGCGATAAAACGGTTGCCTATACGATCACGGTTGACGACAGCATTGTGGATGACTTTGTAAAGTGGAACGCATGGAACGAGGGCGTAAGCAGCGAGCAGCTTGCAAAGCTTGACGAATCGCTCGGCGCTGAACGTGCAGAAAAGTATCATACCGCATATGGCGTCCCGGTGACGTTCTTTGTACCAATCCAAAACTATGTGCCCGGCCAGGGGGACGAGGGGAAAACATATACCTCAAACAGCGGCCGGTGGCTGGAACAGATTGCGGCGGGACATTCGGTTCAGTCGCACTCGCAGTACCATATTGACGGAAGTGTAAAGAACAGCACCTTTACGACGGCAATGCATATCGAGGATTGCCTGCGCTCGAAAAATACGGTCAACGAACTGACAGGCGCATCGGGTAATTCGTGTTTAACAATGGCAATGGCTTGGAGCGGCGGTGTCCAGGAAATCTGGCGGCAGTTTTACATAGCTGTGCGCGGAAGCAGTGACGGAATCAACCCGCCGGGAAAAATTAATTATAACAATGTCAGCAGCTTCAGCATGAACGGAGGACGGGAACCGTCCCATATGTTGCAGATGATGGAGAATGCTTTAAACCCGGAAAGCAGCACTTATGGGAGCTGGATATGCCTGCACTCGCACGGGCTTGATTATACGGCTTTGGAGAACGAGGAGCTTGGCGGGAAGAAGTACACCTCGGATATTTTTGAATATGTATACAGAGACGTGTTGGCTCCAAACATGGACAAGGTATGGACAGGAACCTTCGACGCGGTCGCACAGTACGGGCAGGAACGTGACACGGCAGTATTGACGGTGGTGGAGAATACGTCCGACAAAATCGTATACACGCTGACGGATGAGATGGACGATACGATGTTTGACCACCCGCTGACGGTTAAATTCCGCGTGCCGGACGACTGGACACAGGTCAGTGCGACGCAGGCGCAGAGCGGCGGCGCGGTAACGCTTCCGGTTACGGAAAAGACGGTAGACGACAAGAGGTACGTGCTCGTAGAAACGGTGCCGGACCGCGGTACGGTCACGCTTGCACCTGCCGGCAGTGTGGAGCCAGAACCTGCTGAGACAGTTGAACTCACCGCGTCTGCGACAGGCGCCGGCGTGGTGGCGATCAGCGGCGGCAGCACGGGCGCTTCGGTGACCGATGAGGTTGAGCTCGGCGCACCGGTGACGCTGACGGCGACGGCGGATGCAAACGAAACCTTCCTGTTCTGGGTAGACGCGGCGGGCCGCATCCTGAGCCGCGAGGCAAGCTACACGCTCACGCCGGTGAGCGG
>DVOF01000081.1 GCA_018713805.1 Candidatus Aphodoplasma excrementigallinarum
GGATAGACTTCCACTTTAATGATGAAGGGTTGAAAAAGACGGCCCTGCTTGCGATTCCACTTTTGATCAGCACATGGGTACAGCCGATCGGCTCGCTCGTGAACATGCGGTTTGCTTCCACGCTGGGAGAGGGCGCCATGTCCGGGCTTGAGTATGCTAACCGGCTATACGTCATTATGGTCGGCGTCTTTTCCTTTGTTGTAACGAACCTCGTCTTTCCGTCCCTCGCACGGGCGAACGCGGCGGACAACCAGGAGGAAAGCCACGCGCTGATGCACGGTGCACTCAAGTCGGTAAGCTTCGTCATGCTGCCGATCATGGCCGGTTTTATCCTGTTGTCCGAGCCGGTTGTCATGTTGATTTATCAATATGGTAAATTTGACGCGGCTTCTACGGCAATCACGTCGACGGCGCTGACGTTCTATTCCATGGGAATGATCGGGTTTTCCTATGCAGAGGTGCTCAACAAGTCATTTTTTGCCATGCAGGATTCCAAAACGCCGATGGTTACAGCATTGATCAGCATTGCCGTCAATATTGCACTGAGCTATTGTTTTTCCACGGTTCTCGGCGTTGGCGGGCTCGCACTGGCGAGTGCGCTTGCCTCGACGCTTAATGCTGCGCTTAACTTTATCCTGATGAACCGGCGCATCAAGGGGATATTCGGCCGGCAAGATGGGCTTGATATTTTAAAAATTGTCATCAGCGTACTGATTATGTCGGCGGTCGTATTCTTGACATATCGTCTGACCAGCCCGCTCTTTGCCGATCATTTTATCGGGCGAGTATTGACGCTGGGGATTCCTGTGCTGGCGGGTGCGGTCGTTTACTTTTTGTTATGCTACCTGTTACGGGTAACGGAAATGCATATTATGGTAGATACATTTATCAAGAGAAAGAGGTGATGTTACTTTGAACAACAGTCGGATCGGGGATTATCTTAGCGCAAAGTGGATGATCTTTCTGGCATGGTATGGGCAGTCTTTTTTCGGAAAGCTCATCAAACGCTGTTATGAGGCAATCTCCCGCACATGGACGAACAGCGCGTTTGTCCGTGCGTTTTGCGCTCCGGACCAATGGGACGGCAAGGTGAAAAAAAGCCTGATTTATAAAATATTTTACTTACCGTTTGCGTTTTTGTCCCTGTTTGCTAACAGTTGGGCGGTAAGGCTGTGCGACTGGGTCAAAAGTACGATGTTATACAAGGCTGTTTATTGCCTTGTACACAATCTGATTGCAGTAAACACGCGGTTTTTAGGCGTATTTCTGCTTTGCGGCGGAGGCGTCTACGTGATAGCGGCGCGCGAGTTTACAAACCCGCTTTATCTGGGCGCACTTGCCTTTGCACTTGTGCTGTGCCTGTTTGACTTTTCAGTCCTGCGTGCGCTCGGATACAGCGTTGTAAAGCCGCTGTTTCGGATTTTCCTCTCGGTGGAGCCGGAGTTCAACTACTACGACGAAACACAGCTTAAGGGCAAAAAACGCCTGCTTGTCGCGGCGGTAGCTGGCGTATTGGCCGGCTTTTTGGCGGCATATGTTTCCCCGCTAATTGCGGTAGGGCTGGTCGGCGCATTGGTCGTCCTGTTCAACGTCCCGCTCGGTATTGCAATCACTGTGTTTGCGATCCCGTTCCTGCCTACCATGCTCTGCGCTGGGCTTGCTATCCTTTGCTTTTTTGCCACGTTCCTCAAAAAGTGTGCAGCCGGCGACAAGGAGTGGAAGCTGGACATCGTAGGGTTTGCATTGATTACGCTTATGGTAATTATGTTCATCTGTTCACTCACGTCTGTCGCGCGGGAAAACAGCCTGAGTATTTGCCTGCTTCAGTTTGCTCTGATCAGCTTTTATTTTACGATTATCAATACCATTAAAACCAAAAAGCAGCTCTATTCCCTGCTGAGCGTGTTTGTGATTTCCGGCCTGTTTGTCGCCGCTTACGGCGTCATCCAGTATGTGTTTGGGCTTGACATGGATAAGCAGGTATGGGTCGACGAGGAAATGTTCACCGATATCAAAATGCGCGCATTCTCGACGCTCGAAAACCCGAACGTACTCGGCGAATACCTCCTTTTGGTGATTCCAATCAGCATTGCGCTGATGTGGAGCAACAAAAAGTTCTGGACAAAATTCACGTATTTTGGGATTTCGGCGGTATTGCTGCTGTGTATGATTTTAACTATGTCGCGCGGCTGCTGGGTCGGGCTTTTGCTGGCGGCGGCAATCTTTATTACGTTTGTTGACGGGCGGTACTGGTCGCTTGGATTGCTGGCACTGTTTATCCTGCCGTCGATCCTGCCGGCAAGTGTACTCAACCGTTTTCTCAGTATCGGTAACCTTGGGGATACATCGTCCTCCTACCGTTTGATGATCTATCTTGGAACAATCCAAATGCTGCAGGATTTCTGGTTTGTTGGGATCGGGCTTGGCTCACAGGCATTTAACATGGTTTACCCACGTTATTCCTACCCGTCGATTGACGCGCCGCATGCGCACAACGTATTTTTGCAGCAGATGGTCGAAACGGGCGTGTTCGGCCTTGCTGCGCTGCTAATTGTCTTTTTCGCCTTTTTCCGCCAGATGGCACGCAGTGCAAAAACTTTGGCAAAAAAGTCTATGGACCGCGTTATGAGTATCGCAATTGCTGCGGGCGTGGCTGCGTTCTTGTTACAGGGCGTTTTCGACTATGTGTTTTATAACTACCGCGTCTATATGATGTTCTGGATGGTGCTTGCTTTTGGGATGTGCCTGCGCTACACAACCGCCCGGGAAAAGGAGGCGGCCGATGATTAAGGTGTTCAATGTAATCAGCGATACAAATATCGGCGGCGCGGGCAAGTGTCTGCTGACGTACCTAGAATATGCTGACCGGAGCAAGTTCGACCTGACAGTCGTACTGCCGGAGGGCAGCCTTTTAAAGCCGCATTTGAAAAAGCTTTGTATTAAGTTGATTGAAATCAATGCTATGAGCGACAAATCGCTCGACCGGAAGGCGATAAAAAAGCTGACCGCGATTTTCAAAAAGGAAAAGCCGGACATTGTACATTCGCACGCGAGCATGTCGGCACGGATTGCCGCAAGGCGTGCGCATGCAAAAATCGTATACACGCGGCACAGCGTCTTCCCCCCCTCCCCACGGATTTCGCATGGGATTGGGAAAACAATCAATGGCCTGGTCAACAACCATTATGCAGACGGTATCATTGCCGTAGCAGAGGCGGCAAAACAGAACTTACTTGAAACAGGTGTCGACGGGTCAAAAATCCGCGTCATACTAAACGGTGTAAAACCGCTCCGTGCTTTAGATGAAGCGGAAAAGGCAGAAGCGCGTAAAGCCTTTGGCGTTCGCCCGGGCGAGACTGTCATTTCCATTGTGGCGCGCCTCAACCCCGTTAAGGGGCACGAATACTTTTTGCGCGCAGCAAAAAAGGTGCTTGACCGCGGCGTAAAGGCACGGTTTATCATTGCGGGCACGGGCGAGGCGCTCGGGCGGCTCCGTCAGTTATCCCTTGAGCTTGGTATCGACGATAATTTATGCTTTGCCGGCTTTGTTGAGGATGTGACGCCGTTGATGAATATCACGGACATACAGGTCAACGCTTCTTATGGCACAGAGGCAACCAGTCTCTCCCTGCTGGAGGGGATGAGCCTCGGCGTTCCTGCCGTGGTGAGCGACTTCGGTGGAAATCCGGGCGTAATCACGGACGGTGAAAATGGTCTGATTACCCCACAAAGGGATGCGGACGCGCTCGCTGACGCGCTGATTCGGCTGTGCGGCGATGAAGCATGCCGGATTCGGATGCAGGAGGGCGCTAAGAAGATTTTTGAAAACAAGTTTCGTGCTGAGGTTATGAGCCGAAATATCGAAGCATTTTAT
>DVOF01000082.1 GCA_018713805.1 Candidatus Aphodoplasma excrementigallinarum
CCCAAAATACAGAACAAAATCCTTTGCATAGTGTCACGCGGTTGCGTAAGGTTTAGACAGGGGTGTTTACCATGTCTGAAGATGAAGTTTTGGCAAAGAAACTGAGAGCGTACCGTTACAAAAGGGGATTGTCACAAAAGGAACTGGCAAGGCAGGTTGGAGTCAGCCAGGAAACCATCGGTAAAATTGAACGGCAAAAGATCAAGCCGAGCCTGGACACGATCGTGGAGATCGCGTTTTATTTTGGTATTATGCCGTCCGACCTGCTTGACACGCAGGAGGGAACATAACAAACCAAACACGGCTGCCGGGAGGTTTGGGCGGCCTTTTACAAGAATGCGCCGGACACAATTGTGCCGGCTTTTTTTGTTTTGACCTGAGAAATAGTTTTTTAACCAAATGCTATAGATTTCTGGTAATCATTGCGCTATAATAAACAGCATAAGCCGGAAAATTTTATAAAGGGGTGCTTGTTATGAACAAGATCGGGCGGCAGTTTGGTTCGGAAATGGAGCGGTATACAGACCCGAAAAGCGGGCGGACGGTTACACAGCTTACCAAAAGCGGGATGAGCTGGCATATGTATTTCACCGACAATTCCTTTACGCTGGGGGATAAAGAGATCATCTACATGCACGCGGACGGAAACCTGCGCCAAAAGGGCGACATAGATGTGTTCCGGCTCGACCTGGAAAGCGGAGTCCGGACGCAGCTGACCGACTTTAAGAGCCAGTTTGCGTCAGCGGGCTGTTTTACCAAGCCGGCGGACAGCAAGTTTTTGATATTTGTTGGCGACGGCGATTTATATTCCATGAATCTGCGCAGCGGGGAAACAACGCTTTTATACCGTTGCCCGGTCGGGTTCACGCTCGGTCATCCAAGCGTCAGCCATGACAAACGCTACGTCGCTGTGACGGCGTGCGACATCCCAAACGTTGACAAAACCTACGCCGGGGAAAATTACGGCGGCTTTAAGGAAAGCTTTTACGCGCATAAGCACGCGTATCTCATCATCGCAAGAATGGACGGCACGGGCGGGGACATCGTGTTCGAGGATACGCACTGGCTCGGCCATGTGCAGTTTGCGCCCGACACGAACGAATATATTACCTACTGCCATGAGGGGCCGTGGAACTATGTCCAGCAGCGGATTTGGATGTTCAACACCATCACCCGGCATGTCAAGCCGTGCTATGTGCAGGCGGAGGACGACAGCATTGGGCATGAGTTCTGGACGCGGGACGGGCTTGTCTTTTTTGACAACCGCGGCAAAGGCCACGACGGGACGATCACGTCGGATAAGACGCAGGCGGTCACCATGGACAGCGACGGCCCGGACGCAATCCCGTGGATCGGGTTTGCGGATAAGGAGTGCAACCTGGTGCGGCGGATGGATTTGCCATATTACTGCAACCACTACCATGCAAACCGTGACAATACGAAGCTGGTTGCCGACGCGGTGGAGGACATCGTCCTGATCGATATTGCGCAGGATACGCCAAAGATCGAGACGCTGTGCGAGCACAATACCTCCTGGCGGTGGCAGACGGTGCATTGCCACCCATGCTGGAGCTGGTCAAACGATAAAATCCTGTTTGCTTCCGACGGAAAAGAGGAGGGCAGGCCGCAGCTCTACCTGGTGGAGATGGAGCGGTAACGCGGCGCTTAAAAGGCGGCGTGTTCCAGCAGCCATTTGGCGACGCTGTCGTCGTCATTTGTGCCGAGGATTCCGGTTGCAGCGGCTTTTAGAGCCGGGTCTGCATTTGCCACAGCGTAACATTCGTCAGAAATCAAAAACATGGGAAGGTCGTTTTTCCCATCGCCGAACGATATGATCTTGCGGCAGCCCAGAAGCTCCTTCAGCTTTTGGGCTGCTGTTGCTTTATTTGCGTTTTGCGGAAGAATCTCCAGCCATTGGTGGTCGCTGTAGGTATCCTTTTGATAGACGCAGGAAAAGTCGCAGCGGAGCCGTTCATAAACGGGATAGAGCTTTGCCGCGTCGTCGATACAGGTGAAGTAAAAGACCTGTCCGGCATAGAGCGCATCGGCACATTCCACAGGGGTGCTGCGCGGGTCGCCGCGCCGCGTGGACAAAAACTCCTCCGCCCCGGCGCTCATATGGCCGGATAGATAAGAGAATGTTTCAGCGCTGCCGCTATGTGCATAGACAATGGGCTGGAGCTGTGCGGCGGCGAGCGCGGCGCGGATGGCTTGTATGTCGCCGGCCGAAAAATAGTTGGAGAAGAGCGGCTTCCCAGTCCGATGGTCGACGATAAAGGCGCCGTTGTACACAATGGCGGGCAGGCTCGCCGTGATGGTGCGGGTGACCTTTGCCGCCGTGTGGATAGAGCGCGCCGTGGCGTAGGAAAAGGCCGTGCCGCGGCGAACCAGCGCATTGATGGCATTGGCAGTAAAGGCGGAAACCTCCTGGTTGGAAGCAAGAAGCGTCCCGTCCAGGTCTGTGATGTATAATGTTTTGTCCATAACGCACCTCACCTACCCTTCCCCTTTGTTATTTTACTTAAAAGCAAATTATATCACAGGGAAACACACAAGTCAAAACGCCGCATGCAAAAGTACGTTTTACACTTGTCGGCGCAGTGTGGTTTTGATAGACTAATGGCATAAAAGTAAGCATGAAGGGGTGGCTATGGATAAAAATGTTTCCGAGGACAAAGGTGGGGGATATTTCCCTGTCGAGGATGATCATCGGTACAAACTGGCTGATGGGATTACAATGCGGGCAAAGAGCCGTAATTATTATCGGGATAAGGACGCACGGGAAATTTGTTCGATATATCTATGCCGACAGGAAGGGCGATTTCTTTTTCGCAGCAGCAGGAGAATGGATGATGCGTACAGCAAATGAAAAAAGCGTATCAGAGTATGTAGTTATACAGTGCTAAAAAGCAAAGCTACATCTAGAGCGTGTTTTAACACAAATTATTCCATACTTCAAAGGCAAATTTTAATGATTTGTAATGTTACAAAATGGGACGCCTTTATTCATTTAAACTGCCGACAAATATCATAAGTTTGACATAATGCACCAAATGTGGTACGCTACGAATAGTATCATAGTTTGGAGGAGTAATTATGGAGAGTTTTGAACCAAAAAAATTAGCGCTGATTAGAATATGGCAAATTCTCAAGGATTATAGCGACTATGATCATCCTTTAACACAAGAAGATATTTCAAAACATTTGGAAAACGAATATGGGATTGTTATAGAACGCAAAGCTATCAGCAGAAATCTGTCGCTGCTGAAAGAGGCTGGGATTGAAATAGAATCGCGCAGA
>DVOF01000083.1 GCA_018713805.1 Candidatus Aphodoplasma excrementigallinarum
CAATACTGTAGATCAGGCGGTTTAGCAAAAAAGGGAAAGGCGTATGCTCCTTTCCTTTTTGCATATATCGGCGAGTATCCGCTTTTAAATTCATGATCAATTTTTTTCATGAAAGGTATTGACAACTCACAATTTTTGTGATAATATAACTGTGTCTACGAAGACACATGATCGCGAGGCGATTGCGTTTTGCGGTAAATCGATGTTTTATCACAAACAAAAAGATTTGCCGCGCCGCAGGGAAAACGGTTCGCCGAGCGAAAGGGCGCTTTCGTGAGGCAGCGTAAGAATAGGTGTCAAAGTGCTCCGCGCCGTCCGTATCTTCGCTCCGGGCAAAGAAGGGCGGTTCATATTTTGGGGAATGTGTCCAGGTGGACATATAAGGGAGAAATAATATGGTTACAAAGCAAGAAGTTGCCGAGCGCGCGGGGGTATCCACCGCAACGGTGGGGCGAGTCATCAGCGGAAGGGGCTATGTTTCCGCGGAGGCGCGCGTAAAAGTAAAGGCGGCCATCGAGGAGTTGAATTATCATACCAACAAGCTTGCGTCCAATCTGCGGAAGAGCAAGAGCAACATTATAGCGGTCCTCGTCGAAGACCTGCTCAATCCTTATTATATGCATCTCGTCGAGGCGATGGTGGAACGCGCGGAGGAAAAGGACTGCATCATTTCCATGTTTGCCATCAAGGACAGAGATGTACGCAAAATTTTGGATGACCTTTTGTCCTATCGCGTGTGCGGGATCGTCAATTTGGCCATGTTCACCTGCGATTTTTCTTGGTACGACATCTTTCGGGAAGAGGGAATCCGTCTTATCAACTGTACAAAATCGGGGCCGAAGGTGATCGTCGATTATACGGAGGGGATGCGGCAGGCGATGGAGTGCTTTCGCCGCGCGGGCAGAACGCGCCCCGCATTCGTGGCGGGTATCGAGGAGTGGCTGATGCCTACGGATATACGCATCAATTATTTTCAGCAGAATGCCGAAAAATGCGGTTTTGAATACGACAGCCGCCGCATCCTCTGCGGGAATTACCCCATGGCTAAGGCGCACAACGTCGGCTACGAGCTGTGCCAAAAGCTTATCCGTTCGGGAGTGCCCTTCGATTCTGTGTTCTGCCTTACCGACATGATGGCGCTCGGCGCGCTCAAAGCGCTGTTCGAACACGGTTACAGCGTGCCGCGCGATGTGTCGGTGATCGGCTGCGACGATCTGGATTTTACCGGGTTTTTTCTCCCTGCGCTCACCACCATACAGGTGGACAAAAAGGCGGAAGGGTATGCCTACGTCGACTTTATCCTCGACGACGACGTTTCTGAAAACGCCGTCCGCAAAATCGGCACAAAACTCGTCGAGCGCAGCAGCGTATAGCCGCTGCGGGTATACTCCGTACAGTTACTATTTCGAAGGGGTACCCCTTCTTCGTGTGCAACACGAAGAACAGTTTTATCGGAAAAAACAGCCGAAAGGCTGAACATACGTTAATTTTAAGGGAGGTTTCTATGAGGAAAGTATTACTTTTTGTGCTGGCTTTTATGATGGCCGCATCACTCTCCGTAGGCGTTGCGTTCGCCGCCACAGGCAACGGATTCGACGAAAACGGGTGGTATCAGAACGCCAATATGGACACGATCACCATCAACGACGAGGGTGCGTCCGTTCTCAACTTCACTTCGGGCAGCATCGTTTCCTACAACCGGACGGAACTCGACCTTACCAAGGTCAACTACTTCTATGCGAAGACCACGCCGACGAATTGGGCGTTCTTTCACCTCTTCGACGACGTGAGCGAGGTCCCCGATAAGTCGGTCAGCCTGTATCCCGCCGGCTCTTCCTACGCTTATGTCAAGGTTTCCATGCTCATGGGCGATGGGGGTATGCAGCTAGGCAACGGCTACGCGGCCAGCAATGTCATCGGCATCAAACAGGGCAAACCCGCAGACCTCACCTCCTACTTCAAGGTCGAGATCTATATCGGCGAGGGCGGCGAGGATAAGTCGTACATCAAGCTCGACGGCGTGGAGGTCATCGGCCAAAACGGCGAAACGCTGAACGTTACGCGCAGCGATTTCAGGAACGGCAAATGCTATGTCGCATGGCAGACGGCGGACGCAAACCTGCCGATGGCGGTTACTGGCATCAATAAGGAGCTGAAGGGGCTGCCCGCAGCCGAATTTTTGCCGCTCGGCAGCGGTACGGCGATAAACGCCGGGTTCATGCTCGACGGAAACATCGACATGACGGGCGCAACGGACGTGCCGGACGTCGGCAAAGTGCTGTTTTACACGCAGGAAAACGCGTTGAACAACGTTACCATCAACGGAGCGGCGATCTCCGAATTCGGGGCGCAGCTCGCCGTCGTGGAGAGCGGCGGCGTACAGGCTCTCGGCTTTTTGCCCGAAGACGGCAAAACTTTCGCCTGGGCGGTGGGAGACGTCGTCCTCTTCAAGAGCGGCTTTACCGTCTACAACGCGGACGGCAGCGGCGCCTATAAGCTGACCAAAGACTTCGAGTTCCGCGTCGCCTCCGTGGCGGACGGGAACGTCGTATTCGCTGTACCCATCGGGTTGAAGAACGTCGGGGCTGCCGGCAATTACGTCAATCTCGACCTCACCTCGAGCGTCGCATTCGATACCGCCGTTACAAATCCCGTTCCCGCGGGCATCACGCTCAACGGCGAGCCGTATTCCGCGGTCGGCAATTTCAACCTCGCGACCGACTCCATCGTCCAACTGTTGAAAAACGACGGCGAATGGGCATGGCAGGAGGGAGATACGATCGAGATCCCGAAGGGCTTTACCTTCTTTGCGAAACAATATGCGCCCGGCCTTTCCGCCGCATATTGCCTGGACGAGGCGTATAAACTCGTCTATTCGAACGGCGCGTTCACCCTGACCAAGGTGTATTCCGACTACCGCGAAGTGGTCGTGGCGAGAATGGCTCTCGGACACTATGCTGCGGATACGAACCTGTACGGTATGCAGATCCACTTCTCCGAGAACGTCTTTGAGGGGTACGCATCGACCGACGATATCGCCGGTGAGGCGTGGTTTAACGAATATATCAAAGTCAACGGCAAAACGCTTGCCGAGATTCGTCAGGAGAATGTCGGCACAGAGGAAAATCCCGTATATGCGACGGTACGTGCAAACACGGAGGGCGTAAATTTCGTTACCCTATGGATCGACGCGCGCTCGCAAAGCATCATCCGCGGCGACGGCAAGCTGGGCAACGATAACGTCGTTACCATCATGCAGGGGCTGAAATTTACAAAAACGGGATTTGAGGTCAAAGAGGAGCAATCCTTTAAGTACATCGATCCGAACTGGAATGCGATCGTCGTTCTAAAACCCATCGAGATGAACGTGCAGAAGGGCGACAAGGTCGACGGCGGCGTGCAGGGCGAGCCGGCCAAAGCGTTTGTCAATATCGGCATCAATCTTTCTTCGCTGACGAGCGTCGAGTCTTTCCCGACGCAGGACTCGATGGATGTGGCCGATTTTGTCATGCTCAACGGTACCTACTTCTCGCAGATGCAGGGGGTAAGGATCCTTCAATTCAACACCGCGAACACTTTGCAGATCGAAGTTCCGCAGGCGGCCTGGCAGGACGGCGACGTGCTGGTCCTCTTCAAGGGCCTGCCCTTCTATACGGATATCCCCAGCTCGCCCAACGCGCAGAAGGCGGCAGAGCTCGCGCATTACTATATCTGTCTCTTATACACATCT
>DVOF01000004.1 GCA_018713805.1 Candidatus Aphodoplasma excrementigallinarum
CTTATACACTGCGTCCGAGAGGACCTTGTTCTTCGTGAAGTTCTCCGTATCGATCTTACCCGAGGAGGTGTTGTCCTGCGCTGTGTTGATGGATACTACCTTGCCGTCGGAGTTCTGTTCGTACGTGATGAGCTGGTTTTCAACCTCGTCCTCAGGAGCGAGCAGTTCCAGCGCGTCTGCTGCCGTCTTGCCGCTCTCACCGTTGAGGCGAACCTTGTCCGCTACGGTGAGGACAACCGTCTCGCCTTCCTTCGTGAAGAGACGCAGCTCCAGGCTGTCGCTTACGCCGCCCTGCATTGCTGCATTCACGAGGTATGCGTAGTTCGAGCTGATTGTGCTCGTCGCATCTACCGCCGCGATCTTACCCTCTACGTCGAGGTAGAACGTACCCTCGTCCTCGAGCGAGATCGAGTTGGTGTAGTTGTTCGCAATCTTGTAAAGCGTGTCGTTAATCTTGATTTCATCGTCGCGGATTTCCGTTACCGTACCTTCAACGGTCTCTTTCACTGCGATGATTCTGTAGATGCTCTTGTCCTTGCTTTCTGCTACGGAGAGAACATCCCACTCCTGCAGGTCTTCTACGCTGATGAGCTCGCCTGCTTTTTCGATCGTGTAATCCAAATCGTCGTCGTTCGGATCAAGCGTGATCGTCGGAGCGCCGTACTTATCGATGATCTTACCTGTGGAAGGCATTACTTCTTCTACTACAATGTTTTTGTACTCTGTTACAAATACCAGGTCGTACGTGTTGTCACGGTCGGTGTCAAGAAGGTTTACCCTACCGGCCTTACCGTTCAGGTTGATGGTTGCGTTGTCGAGGGCCTCCGTTTTACCGTTGTAGATCAGCTTTGCCTCATTGCTGATATACGCCTCGCTTACGCGGTTGTCGGTTTCTTTGTTTACCCAGTAGGAGAGGACCTTTCTGGAATCGCCGTCCTCAACGTTTTCAACGTTGTCCGCTGTGATCGTCAGAGAAGAGTTCTTCGACTCCTCCGGACGGATCAGGATTACATACTCGTCGCCGTAATCGTCTTCCTGCAGGTAGAATACAACGTTGTAACCGAGCAGGTTCGTCGCGTCAACGCCGTCTGCCAGCTGGTAGATCGTGTCGCCCACCTGTACCTCGCCTCTTCTGAGCGAGCCGGAGCCCTCGAGTTTCGTCTGGCTCGTCGCCACTACCTGGCCTCTGATCTTCTGCGTGTGGAGCTTGTCCGTAAGCAGGGTCTTGTCAACTACCGTGTACTCCGGGTTGTCGCCGAAGCCCGTCTGCTCCATCATGTTAGCGGTCAGGGCGTTGAACGTCATCTGTGCTACCATAACACGCGTAGCCGGCGTGTTCGAGGAAGCGGATACGTTGCGGTTCAGGTTGTTCTCGGTGCCTACTACCAGGAAGCCTGCCGGATAGCCGCCCTTCGAGAGTGCGCTCGGCTCGTGGCCGATTACTCTTACCAGAATCGTCATTGCCTCTGCATACGTGATCGTGTCGTCCGGACGGAACGTGCCGGTGTCGTCACCGATTACGAGCTTCTGGTTCGTCGCTACGTTAATATAGCCGTTCGCCCAGTGGTCTTCTACAACGTCCGGATACTTTGTCGGATAGTTGGAGCTTTCTGCAACATCCTCAAGGCCGAGCGCCGTAACCGCGATCTTTGCAAACTCAGAACGCTTGATCGCGTCGTTCGGACGGAAAAGGCCCGTCTCCGCGTCGCCTACCATAATACCCAATGCGCCGAGCGTCTCAACCGCTTCGGCATAGTTGCTGTCCTCCATGTCAGGCGGAAGGGCAGCGGAAACGCTTGCCGTGCTGACTACGCCAAAAATCATAGCGCATGCCAAAACTGCTCCGAGCAATTTCTTAAACTTGTTCATTGAAGTGTTTCCTCCTTTTGAATTTTAGAAATGTGGATTTGCAGTTTACATAATACAATGACGCTGGTATAAAAAATACGCTGTGCGTTTTACAGCAGTATAGGCGCTGCATGTAAATCGTGGCGTTGTTTTATCTTGCGCTGTGTTATGTCAACCACAGTGCCTATTATACGTTATGTAAACCTGTAATGCAACCCTCAATTTCTGGTAACGGAGGAAACAGGCCGTATTGCCGTATAAGCGCAGGTACAAACGGTATGTACGCCAGGCGTCTGCTGGCAAAAGAGAAAATCCCGCCCCCTCCCCCTACAGACAGAAACTGCACGCAAACTGCGTACAAAAAAATGAGGAACCATATCGGTTCCTCATTGCAATCCGATTTTTCAGGAAAGCATCTTCTTTGCCAGCGCGCCAATCATCTTGGCGTCTGCACGGCCCTTTGTCTTGCCGGTCACAATCCCCATGACCTTGCCCATGTCCTTGACGGACGAGGCGCCTGTCTCAGCGATCGCCTCCTGAATGATGGCGGTCAGCTCCTCCTCGCTGAGCTGCTCGGGCAGATACTCCATCAGAACGGCCATCTCCGCCTTCAGCCCGTCGACCAGGTCGGCCCGGCCGCTTTTTTCATAGTCCGGCAGCGAGTCGCGCCGCTGTTTGAGCTCTTTTGCGATAACGTCGATGACGCCGTCGTCGTCAAGCTCCGTCCGGTTGTCCTTTTCATATTGCAGCACCGCACTGCGGACCATCTGGACCGTGTTTTTCCGGATCGTATCCTTTTCCTTCATCGCGAGTTTCAAATCGGCTGCCAGCCGCTCTTTCAAACTCATCTTCAATCACCTGTTCCGTTTTTACCTGTACTTTCTTTTTCTTGCAGCCTCAGACTTCTTCTTGCGCTTAACGCTGGGCTTCTCGTAGTGCTCCCTCTTCCTCATCTCGGTCAGGACGCCCGACTTGGCGCACTGGCGTTTAAATCTGCGAAGTGCATTATCTAAAGACTCATTGTCTTTTACTCTGATTTCAGACATTTTTTTCCCTCCCTCCACACTATATACAAAAATAGTGTTTCCTTGTTAAACGGGAACAAGGTACAACAAATGTACTGTTAATTATACTCCATGGACTGGGGGAATGTCAAGGGGGAATTCACAATTTCTAACAAAAAGGACATATATGCGGTTGTTTCTACCGCCGGAGTGAAATTTCAGGACGAATTTTTTAAAACGGTTGTAATCGGGAAGGAAAAAGTGTAAAATATCATATACATGGAAAAGAAACGGAGGCGGCAGTGTGAAGATACTGATTTTGTCGGTCAAGGCGGGGATGGGCCACCATGCGACGGGCATGGCGCTCAAAAACGAGTTCGAGTCGCACGGGGCGGCATGCGTCATGCTCGACGCGTTCGAGTATGTGACCCCGATTTTGAGCGAAACGATCTCCCGCGGGTATCTGCTTTCGACCAAGCTGACGCCGAAGATGTACGGCCAGTTTTACCGGCTGGCGGAAAAAAAGCAGAGCGTCGACCCGAGCTTTCTGCAAAAGACGCTCAACCGGCTCCTGTCGTCGAAGCTGATGAAGTTTATCAAAAGCTATGAGCCGGACGCGATCATTTCGACGCATATTTTTGCGGCGCAGATTGTAAGCTATTTAAAGGAAAAACAAAAAATCAACTGTCTGACACTCGGGATTATCACGGACTTTACGGTGCACCCGTTCTGGGAGGAGACGAATCTCGACTATTACGTGACGGCGAGCCGCCTGCTCAACCTCCAGCTTGAGAAAAAGGGCATCAGCCCGAAAAAGGCGCTGCCGGTCGGTATCCCAATCCATCCAAAATTCGGCAGGAGTATTCCCAAAGGGGAGGCGCGTGCGCAGCTTGGAATAGAAGAAAAGCAGACGATACTCGTCATCATGGGGTCAATGGGCTACGGGCACATTATGAAGGAGCTGCTGACGCTCGACGATATGAAGGGCGACTTCCAGGTCCTTTGCGTATGCGGCAACAACAAACGCCTGCGCGCGCTCGTGAGCGGGCATGTGTGGAAAAAGAGGATGCACGTTTACGGATACGTCGACAACGTCGACGTGATGATGGATGCGGCGGACATCATTGTAACAAAGCCGGGCGGGCTGACCACGTCGGAATTTCTGGCAAAGGGGCTCCCGGCGATTGTGCTCGACCCGATTCCGGGCCAGGAGGACCGCAACGTGGAGTTTTTGCTCAACAACGGCCTCGCCATCAAGGTCAGCAAGACATTCCCGATTGACGAGGCGGTGTACCAGCTTCTGCTGCACGAGTGGCGGCTCGAGCTTTTGAGCACGGCGGCAAAGTTTATGGGCAAGCCGGACGCTGCGGCGGATATTTGCAGTTTTGTGATGGAAACGTGTGAAGACTGTCAGGGACAGAACGGATAGACAAGGGGGGCGGAGGATGTTTGGCAGAGCGAAAAGGCGCACGTGCGGCGCGGTCATCGTCGCTGCGGGGAGCGGCACGCGGATGCAGATTGCGCCGCGGCGTGACGGGACGAGCGTCAACAAGGTGTTTTTGGAACTGGACGGGGTCCCCATCCTCGGCCATACGCTTTTGGCGTTTGAATCGTGCCGCAGTGTTGACGGCATTGTGCTCGTCACGCGCGCGTGCGATATCCCGCTGTGCAAGCCGCTGGCGGACGAGCTTGGGATTACGAAGCTGAAAAGCATCATCAGCGGCGGCGCGACGCGGCAGGAGTCGGTGCGTGCCGGGCTTGCCGCGTTGGGGGAAGAGTATGACCTCGCGGCAATCCACGACGCGGCGCGCTGCCTGATTCGTCCAGAGGACATCGAAGCCGTTGTCACGGAGGCGGATACGTTTGGTGCGGCGACGCTCGGCGCACCGTGCAGCGACAGCCTAAAGCGCGTGGACGCGTCCGGCACGATCGTCGAAGAGGTCGACCGCACGGACGTATACCGCGTGCAGACGCCGCAGGTGTTTGTACGCGAGCAGATCATTGCTGCGCATGAAAAAGCATGGGAGGCGGGCGTGACCGCCACGGACGACTGCGGCGTCGCGCAGCGCGCGGGCATCCGCGTTCGGATGGTCGACGCAGGCGCGTACAACATCAAGATTACGACGCAGGAGGACCTCGCGCTGGCGGAGGCGTTTCTGGCAGGCGGGGGATACTGAGCCTGCCGCCCTATATATGGACCCTATGGGAGGGAGAAGCAATGAACGCGATCATTCTTTACGGCAGCAGGTACGGCGCGGCGCGGCGGTACGCGGAGGCGCTCGCGGCGAAAACCGGGATTACGGCGGAGCCGTACCGGACAAAGCGGGATATTTCGGGCTATGATACCATTATCTATTTTGGCAGTTTGTACGCAGGCCGTGTAACAGGATTGGCGCAGACGGCGGCGCGCCTGTCTGTAAGGCAGAAGGTCGTGATTGCAACCGTAGGACTGGCCAACCCGGATGACAACGCCAACGCAGATACGATTCGCGCCGCTGTCCGCCGGCAGGTACCGGACGGGGTCTATGCGCAGGCAAAGCTGTTCTTCCTGCGCGGCGGGATTAATTATAAAGCCTTAAGCCTGCGCCACCGGGTCATGATGTGGGCCTTCCGCCGCATATTGTTGAAAACGCCGCCAGAGGAGCGGACGGCGGAAACAAAGGCGATATTGGATACATACGGACAGACGGTGGATTTTGTAGACCTTGGCCGCCTGGACGAGATTGAAAAGGCAATGTTATAACCGTCTGCCGGGAGGCGGGCGCGGTTTATTTTAGATTGAGTAAGGAGAGAAACGAGTATGATACGGGTTGGACACGGGATGGACGTGCACAAGCTTACGGAGGGGAGGAAGCTCATCCTCTGCGGCGTGGAAATCCCCTATGAAAAGGGCCTGCTGGGCCATTCGGACGCGGACGTGGCGGCGCATGCGCTGATGGACGCGCTCCTCGGCGCGGTCGCACTCGGCGATATCGGGATGCATTTCCCGGACTCGGATGCGGAGTTTCAGGATGCGGACAGCATGGGGCTTTTGGAGCGTGTGGTCGTGATGATCGAAGATATCGGTTATACGCTCGGCAACGCGGACATTACCATCGTTGCGCAGGCGCCCAGGCTCGCGCCGTACGTCGAGCAGATGCGCGAGAATATCAGCGCGGTGTGCGGCGTGGACGTCAGCGACGTCAACGTCAAGGCCACGACGACCGAGGGGCTTGGCTTTGAGGGGCAGGGCCTGGGCATCAGCGCGCATGCGGTCGCGATCGTCTATAAAAATGAAGAACTCCCGCCGAGCGAGGTCTGAACGGCCTGATGTGGGAGCATACATAATGAAAAGGGGGGACTGTCTTGCGCTGGAGGAGATGGGTCAGCCTTGCGCTGGCAGCGGTGTTTCTGTTTGGCCTTGTCCCGGCGTATGCGGCGGATAGCGAGGCAGCAGATTCCGCGCCTGTGTACGGCGTGGATACGTTGATTGAGTTTGAGGACGGATGGATACGGGGAAGTGGTGTGAAGACCCGCCCGAGCAGGACTTCGAGCGGGCAAAGCTGCGTGCTCGTCCCATCCGGCGGGCGGCTCGACAACCCGGCGGCCGGCTATACGCCGGACATTTCGTACAAAATCGATATCCCGGCTGCGGGGACGTACACCATCCTCATGCGCTATTCCGCCGCCGATACGGGCAAGGACTCGGTTTATGTGCGGTGGGACGGCGGGCAGTACCGGCAGAGCGGCTTTGAACAGACGGAAAACGCATGGGGCTGGGCGGCGCTTGACGGCCTGCGCTTTACGGCAAGCGGGCCGGGCGTCTATACGCTCGACTTCCTGCACCGGGAGCCGGGGCTGCTCATGGATGCGTTTTTTGTCACGACGGAGCCGCAAAGTATCGACACGGACGCCGTAGAGGCGCAGATTGCAGAAAACGGCAAGCCCACCTCGCCGGAATTTGCGCTAAACAGCGACGCAAATACGTTTGATCTGACGGACGGGTTTGGCCTGTTTGAAGCGGAGGATGCGACGATCAACGAAGCGGCCTACAATACGCTGGAAAACCAGGCGGATGCGTCCGGCGGGAGCTGCGTTACGCCGAATACGGTGAATCAGGATCCGGGCGGCCCGGAGCAGGATATGTACGGTCTGGAATTCAACTTCAATGTGGACCGGGACGCGGCTTTCTATAACGTGTGGGTGCGGGCGTGTATTCCGAGTACCGGGAGCGACTCGGCCTGGGTGTCGCTCGACGGCGGCGCGTATGAGCAGGCAGAAGATTTCGACTATAATAAGGACGACAACGGCGCGTATGTCTGGCGCCTTGCAGCGACCTACAGCAATCTGTACGCCGGGACGAAGCACAACTTCCGCCTCTACCCGCGCGAGGGGGGCAACCGGATCGATATGGTGCTGATTACCGACCAGGCCGGCCGCGTGCCTGTGGGCATGGGCGAGCTGACGGCCGTTACGCTTCCGGCGGACCAGTACCCCGTACCGGATATCCTCCCGCCGGATGGGCAGCACCCGCGCCTGTATTTGACAGCGGCGGATATCCCAATGATTTGCGAGAACATGGACAAGCCGCAGAACGCGCAGGCAAAGCAGGCGTTTGAGGCGCTTTTGGCGCAGGAGACGGACGGGCGGCTGTCCGGCTCCTTGATGGACAGCTACACGAATTACAATGCCTCCACCATGGGTATCATTGAGGCGTACGCGTTCCAGTATGTGCTCACCGGCGACACGGCGTACGGCGACAAGGCGAAAACAGCTATCCTGAACCTTCTGGACACGGCGACCTTCGACCCGGAGCAGCAGGACATTACGCGGCAGATGGGGCATACGATATTTTTGGGCGCGCAGGTGTACGACTGGTGCTACGGCCGCTTCACCCCGGAGGAACGGGAAACGCTCATCGGCCGGTGCGAGCAGATCGCTATGCAGATGGAGGTGGGCTACCCGCCGGACGGGCAGGGCGCGGTCTGCGGCCACGGCGGCGAGGCGCAGATTATGCGCGACCTGCTCGGCTTTGCAATTGCGACGTACGACGAGCGGCCGGACATCTACAACTTCGTAGGCGGGCGGTTTTTTTCCGAATTTATTGAGCCGCGCAACTACTGGTATGCTTCCGCGACGCACCACCAGGGCGATGCGTACGGCAGCTACCGCTATTATTGGGAGACGCTGGCCCAGGTAATGCTCTACCGCATGACCGGCGGCGATACGGCAGGCGGCGTGAAGGTGTTTGACGACACGCAGGCGGACGTGCCGTACTTCTGGATTTATACGCGCCGGCCGGATGGGCAGATGTTTCGCACCGGCGACTGCTATAATGAGAGCAACGCGCGCGGCGTGTACTGGACGCCGTATGTGGATACAATGTTTCTGGCCGGGAACTTCTACGGCGATACGCTCCTGAAGGGCGAGTATGCGCTCGAAAACCCGGACGGCGGGTTTTCCTACAGCACGACGACGCGCTCCCCAGTCGTGTTTTTGCTGTTCAACGACCCGGGCCTGACGGCGGAGCCGAGCAAGGACAGCCTGCCGCTCACGCGCTATTTCGGCAGCCCGAACGGCATGATGGTGGCGCGCACGGGATGGGACGTGAATGCGTCCGACCCGGCGCAGAGCAGCGACGTTGTGGCAATGATGAAGATTGGCGAGCGGTGGGGCGCGAACCACCACCATCTGGACGCGGGCAGCTTCCAGCTCTATTACAAGGGCATTCTCGCGTCGGAGTCGGGCTACTATGAAAGCTACGGTTCGCTCCACGACCAGAACTATAACAAAGCGTCGATCGCGCACAATGTGCTGACGATCTATGACCCGAATGAGAAGTTTGGCTCCTATACGGGTACGGATAAATACGGGAATACCGTCTCGTTCCCGAACGGCGTCAACGACGGCGGCCAGCGGCGGCCGGGCGGCGAGCCGGCGACCATGGAGGAATGGAGCGCGGGCGCGTATGACACGGGCAAGGTGCTCGACTATGCGTTCGGGCCGGACGAGGACGAGCCGGCGTATTCCTACATCAAGGGCGACATTACGCAGGCGTACGGCGGCAGCGGGCAGGGCAAGGTGTCGAATGTGACGCGCGCCATGGCGTTTCTGCCGCTCGACGACGCGGATTACCCGGCGATGATGGTTATCTTTGACAAGGTGACGTCGACGAATGCGTCTTTTAAAAAGAAATGGCTTCTGCATACGCAGCAGGAGCCGGAGATTAGCGGCAATACGGCAATCGTAAAGCGCGACACGGACGGCTATAACGGGAAGCTGACCGTGCAGACGCTCCTGCCGGAGAATGCTTCCGTCACCAAGATCGGCGGCGAGGGCAAGCGGTTCTGGGTCGGCGACCAGACCGGCGACTTTGAAAACGACGGCTATAACTTTGATTTGCAGTCAGAACCATCGCCGGATTCATCGATTGAGGCGGGCTGGGGCCGGATTGAGGTGTCGCCCGCGGACGAGAACCTCTCCGATACGTTTTTACATGTGCTCGCCGTGTCGGATGCGGATAATGAAGCACAGCCGCTCGACTCGGAGCTGATTTGCGGCGAGGCGCTTACCGGCGTGCAGACGGCGGGCAAGGCGCTGCTGTTTGCCGACACAGATACGCCATCGAGCGCGAAGAACAGGGTGCAGGACACGGCGTCGTTCACGCTCACGGGCGGCGAGACGCTCGACATTCTAATTATGGGCGTGAAGGCCGGGCAGTGGCGCGTCAGCGCGAACGGCAAAACGGCGGTTTATACGGCAACGGAGGACGGCGGCACGCTGTACTTCCCCGGCGGCGCAGGCGACTATACGCTCACGTATATCGGCGACGGCTACGACGCGCAAATCGCGTCCGCGCAGGCGGAGCGGAGCGGCGAAGGGGTCACAGTTAGCGTTACGCTCTCCGGCAGCTATGAAGGCGGCGTCCTGATTGGCGCGGCGTATAGCGCGGACGGACGGCTGCTGGCGCTTCGCAAGCAGGCATGCACGCAGGAAAAAGCGTATACGGTTTCGTTTTCTGACGAGGCCGCCACAGCGGCGGAGTTTCAGGTATTTTTGTGGGACGGCGGCAGCAGCGCAGCCCCGCTTGCGGCGGGTGTGGCGCTTGATGTGCCTTCCGTATGAACAGGAAATCCGATAGATTGCAAAAAGGGGCCGCGCGGCTCCTTTTTGCTTTGCCTGCATATATGTATAAAACAGTAAAAAACAGGGGATGTTGTAGCATGAGGCATTATTAGCTGCGTACTTGTAAAAAAATACACAAAATACTTGACAATACTTGACAAAGCTGATAAACTACAATAGTCTGAACAAAATAATGCGGTATTTTACCCAATAACAGACAAAAGACGATTGATTGCGGGCAAAACGCCTTATGGAGGGGACTATGCTGAATCAATTAAAGGAAGGCCCGGCTCACGTCGGGCTGAAGCAGTCGAAGCGGGCCTTGCAGGAAGGCAAGGTGGCGAAGGCCTTTGTGGCCGAGGATGCCGACCCGCACGTCACGCGCGCCTTTGTGGCGGAGTGCGCCGCTGCGGGCGTGGATGTAGACTATGTGGACAGCATGCTCCGGCTCGGCCACGCGGCGGGGATTGACCGCGGCGCGGCGGTGGCGGTCGTGCTCAAGCAGGAGTCAGTTTGATATAGGGGCTGGTTCTGCCGTGCAGGACATGCCTTTATATAGATTTTATCATTATGGAAAGGAGGAAATACAAAGTATGCCAACATTTAATCAGTTAGTTCGCAAGGGCAGACAGGACAAGAAGTTCAAGTCGAAGGCACCGGCGCTTCAGAAGGGGCTTAACTCGCTGAAGAAGAGGGCGACGGACCAGAGCGCACCGCAGAAGCGCGGCGTTTGCACATCCGTTCGTACCCTGACGCCGAAGAAGCCGAACTCTGCACTGCGTAAGGTTGCCAGAGTGCGCCTCACAAACGGCATCGAAGTGACGGCCTATATCCCGGGTATCGGCCACAACCTGCAGGAACACAGCGTTGTGCTGATCGAGGGCGGCAGAGTGCGCGACCTTCCTGGTACGCGTTACCACATTATCCGCGGTACGCTGGATGCACAGGGCGTTGCGAACCGTATGCAGGCGAGAAGCCGCTACGGCGCAAAGAAGCCGAAAGCGAAGTAATACATGGCTCGGACATATGCTATGTAGCTTTGCCAAAAATCACATATCGAATAAGTGCGGCTACGACGCGCAGACCTGTGCTTTTTAGCAAGGCTGTATAGATAGATTGTAGATGCGCGCTGACGGCGGATGTGGATGCCGCCGAGTACCTGTGATTTTATGATGGATCATGAAGGAGGGAAGAAAAGTGCCAAGAAGAGGTTTTATTGCAAAGAGAGAGGTTCTGGCCGACCCGCTTTACAACAGCGTTGTCGTAACGAAGCTGATCAACAACATCATGCTCGACGGCAAGCGCGGGGTTGCGCAGAGAATTGTATACGATGCGTTTGAGATCGTAGCGGAGAAGACGGGCAAGGACGCGCTTGAGGTATTCGAGCAGGCGCTGGAAAACATTATGCCTGTCCTTGAGGTTAAGGCAAGACGTGTCGGCGGCGCCAACTACCAGGTGCCGATCGAGGTTCGCCCGGAGCGGCGGCAGACGCTGGGGCTCCGGTGGCTCACGCTCTATGCGCGCCAGCGCGGCGAGCGGACGATGCGCGAGCGTCTCGCAAATGAGATCATGGACGCCGTAAACAACACGGGCGGCGCTGTGAAAAAACGCGAAGACACCCACAGAATGGCGGAGGCAAACAAGGCGTTTGCACACTTCCGTTGGTAATCTGACAAAGAAAATTTACGAAAGACCGATACTAAAAATTGCGTAAGCGCTATTTTTAGAGGAAAGGAGGAACAACTCGCTTGGCAAGACAATTTTCACTTGAAAAGACGAGAAATATAGGCATTATGGCCCATATCGACGCCGGCAAGACGACGACGACGGAGCGTATCCTGTTCTATACGGGTAAGACGCACAAGTTGG
>DVOF01000005.1 GCA_018713805.1 Candidatus Aphodoplasma excrementigallinarum
AGTCCCTCATTGCTTTAATGGTGATCTTCCCAGAGAGATTCCATGTTTTACTTGATGAAAATGGATTCGATCATATGGTAGAAATTATTCATGCCGATTTGCAGAAAGAAGAATGGAAAACCGACCGCTATGATTTATCGAAGGGATGGTTAGAACGCGCCCTGTGCATGTGTTTGACTATTACATATCCGGCACAGTTGCGCCAGGCTTTAACTTCCCCAACGAGAAAAAACCTGCCAAATCCATCGTTATGTGAGCTGTATTTATCCATTATGCATGCATAAGAAATGAGGGAGGAATAAGTTGAATTATGGAATGTTTATCATTCGTCCGGATGGCAATCATACGGATTTTTGTAATTGTTTTCGGGAATGCCTTGCCGTTGCAGGAATCACGATTGTTGAAGAAGTTTTAAGAGAAAAGCACAACTTCTGTCCAAACATTGCATTCTGTTACATCGGATCGGCCCTTGCCCGCTTTACCTGATACACGCTGCTTGAAAGTTATGGCACAAGCTTGTAACGAAATGTCAATGATTTCATAAAAACTTTGCCTGATGGTATTTGATTTTTATAAAACGCTTTGTTATAATGGAAAAAAGGATAGGGGGCGGAGGTATGGAACATCCATTTCCGGCCAGACTGCCGGACAATGCACACACGAAAAAGCTTTTAAAACCAATTCACGCTGCGGCGCAGGCCTATTTGGAGCAGCCGGTTGCCGCGCTGCCTTATACAAGCTATGTAAGCTTTTGGAGCAGCGGGAACCGGACGGCCTATGAAGCACATTATATGGAGCACCGGCGCAGGCTGAATGTCTTTGCCGCCATGGCGCTCAGCTCAGACGAGGACAGGTGGCTAAAAGGGCTGGAGGACATTCTGTGGGCCATATGCGATGAGTTTACCTGGGCGCTGCCGGCCCATGTACATGGCAGGGAAGACGCGCAACCCGACGAGCACATCCATACGGTTGACCTGTTTGCATCGGAGACGGCATTTGCTCTCAGCGAGGTGTATGCCCTGCTGCGCAGCAGGCTTGCCCCGCTTGTGCGGCAGAGGATCGTACAGGAGGTTCAGCGCCGCGTCATTGGGCCGTATATGGACAAAAAGCTCTCTTGGCCAAAAAACAACTGGTCTGCGGTCTGCGCCGGGTCGATTGGTTCGGCGATGCTCCTGCTCGGGCTCGAGGATACTTTTGAACACGCAAAGGAGCGGCTCCTGACGGCGATGCAATTGTTCCTGGACAGTTACCGCGACGACGGCTGCTGTCTGGAAGGGGCGCTGTACTGGGGCTATGGGTTCGGGTATTTTTGCTTTTTTGCCGATTTGCTGCGCTATTACACACATGGGGCGGTCGACCTGTTCCGGAACGAAAAGGTACATAAGATCGCGCTGTTCCGACAAGGGGTATCCCTGTCCGGGAATGTTGTGCTCCCGTTTGCCGATGCACCGCACAATCTGAACCCGCACATCGGGCTTGTGTGCTTTCTTGCGCGCGAGTATGAGGATGTGGCAGGGGTGGATGAGCGTTTTGAATCCGTCTTCGACGACGATACGCGCTACCGGTTTGCCGACTTCCTGCGCGACTTTTACTGGTATGACGATGCGAAAAAGGAGCGGAAACAGCTCCAGACCGTCTGCTGGGAAACGTCGCAATGGTATGTCCGCAGGGGCGAAGCGTTTGTGTTTGCCTGCAAGGGCGGCAACAACGACGAGCCGCATAACCACAACGACTTAGGCGGCTTTATCCTGTTTGCCGGCGGGCAGTTCGTGATCGATGACCTGGGGTGGAGCGAGTATTACGACGGCTATTTCGGCAGCCGCCGCTATGAATTTTTGTGCGCCTCCTCGCGCGCTCACAGCGTGCCGGTCATCGACGGGCAGTTCCAGAAGGCCGGGCAGGAATATGCCTCCAAGCTGCTGTGCCACGATGAAGACAGTATTACATACGAGCTTGCGGGTGCATACGGGCTTGCGCCGCTAAAGGGGCTGGAGCGCCGGTTTGTTGTTGGGGCGGACGGCGTTACGTTGACCGACATGGTAACAGGAAGCGTACAGGTCACGGAGCGGTTTGTGACCCGGATTAGGCCGGTTATAAAAGGGAATGCCGTGCAGATTGGAGAATACCAAATCATTTGCCGCCAAACGGCGGAGCTTTCTGTTACGAGCGAGACGTTTGAGCCGCGGCTCAATATCTGCAAAATGGATATGAAGCCGGTCGAAACAGCATATTTGATCGACTTCCGCTTTCCGGACGGCAGCGGGGAGCGGCAATACGCTTTTGAGATAAAAAAGGTTACGCCATAAGCCGAAATCCTGAATAACACAACGGAAAATCACGGAGGGATCATAGATGAAAAAGCTGCTTTTCTGTATTTTGCCCATTGTTTTGCTTATGACGGCCTGCTCCCGCGTAGGTGAGGCGCCGCTGGAATCCGCCGCGCCGGTACAGACAACGCCTTCGGCAACGCAGGAGCCAACTCCGGAGCCGGCGGCATGGGAGTGGCAGTTTGACGCGCCGGAAAACCACGGCACGGACCCGGAGGTTTTTGCGCGGCTGCATGACGCGCTGGCGGATTCATCCGTCTACGCGATGGTTACGGCTAAAGACGGTGTGATCATTGACGAATACTATCAAGATGGGTATGACGAAAACAGCTTATTTGCGATGCATTCCTGCTCAAAATCCTTTACCAGCGCGCTGGTCGGCATTGCGATCGAACAGGGGTATATCGGAAGCGTGGACGATCTGCTCGCTGACTACCTGCCGCAGGTGTACGAGCTGGGCGACCCCGGCAAGGAGCAGATCACGCTCTATCATTTGCTGACCCATACCTCCGGGCTGGAATGGTACGAATGGAGCGGCAGTTACAGTAATTGGAATGAGTTTCAATCGTCGCCCAACTGGGTAGAATATATATTGGCGCGCGACCTTGTGTCAGAACCCGGGACGTCTTTTAATTACAGCACGGGCAATACGCATCTGCTGACAGCGGCGCTGGAGGCTGCTGTCGGGACAAGCGCGTTTGAGTATGCAAAGGAAAACCTGTTCGGCCCGCTTGGGATAACGACCGTCGAATGGGGCAGCGACCCGCAGGGCATCACCGACGGCGGCAACGGAATCCGTATAAACGCCCGCGACGCTGCGCGTTTTGGCCAGCTTTATCTAAACGGCGGCGTTTGGGAGGGGGAACAGGTCGTGCCGGCGGCGTGGGTGGCGGAGTCCACAACAGCCAAAAACAACGGGGCGGGCGACGGCGTCGGCTCGTATGGCTACCAATGGTGGACCCGTACATTTGGCAGCGGGGATTATAACACCTATTATGCGTACGGCGCATGGGGACAGTATATTTTCGTGGTGCCGGAGCTGGGGCTGGTAACGGTAATTGCCAGCCATTATCCGGGCGATAATCATGCCCCGCGCCCGTATTTTACCGATTATGTTTTGGAGGCGGTAATATAACCATATAGTGAGTGACAAAGGAGGAAGAATACGTAAAAGGTATCGTTTCCCATTCGATATAGGTATTTGCTATGTGCAGGAGTATACGATATACTGTACTTAAGAACCTGTTTTTTTACAGTGTACAGATGAGAAAGGAGACGTATATGCGGAAAAAACTTTACTTTGGCAACCGGAAAAGCAAACGGCGGCGCTGGCGAGGGCTGCTGCTTACTGTTGCCGCAGTATGCCTGTTTTGCGTTTCCTTTTTTACGGTTCAATATTTTGGGAGCCAATTCAATGCTGTGCCTGCATCTTTCCCCTATACGCCGGGAACGGAGGCCGCCTCTGATTCGGAAGTGATTGTAATAGACGCTGGGCATGGCGGGAGCGACCCCGGCACTGTCTGGGAGGATATCTACGAAAAGGATATCAACCTTGACATAGCGTTGAAAGTCGAAGAAATCCTGCAAGACGCGGGTTACACGGTACTGATGACGCGGTCAGACGATTCGGCGGTGTATTTGCGGGAACGCGTTGAGCTTGCCGAATATCACCACGCGGACGCATTTGTCAGCATACATCAAAACGCATTGGAAAACGATACGGTAACAAGCGGGATTGAAGTATACTGCAATGAACGCTCTAACCAAGACAGCCCTGCGCTTGCGTCTGCAATCTATGGGGCGCTGCTTGAGGAAACGGGGGCGGCTGATTTGGGCGTTGAAAATAACAGCACTTTGTTTGTCGTTCGGCGCTGCTCTGTGCCCGCCTGCCTGGTGGAGACTGGTTTTCTGACGTCTGCCAGCGAACGGCAGCTCCTGCTCAGCGAAACATATCAGCAGCGGCTTGCTACTGGTATTGCGGCTGGAATCCAGACGTTTTTACAGGCAGAGGCGGATGGCGTATGAGAATGATTTTAATTCCCAGCAGCTGTTTGGCGCTTTAGGTCTGCATATTTCAGCCTCCCACTGCAAAAGATAAAGAAGGTAATACAGAAAAAAACGCATAAAAATGACAAAATT
>DVOF01000006.1 GCA_018713805.1 Candidatus Aphodoplasma excrementigallinarum
ATCCGCGGTGCCACCTTGATTCACAGCATGACCTGTGCGCTTAGCAGGGTACCAACATACCCCCGGCTTCTTACGCGAGCCTTACGTCAGTGCATTTGACACTGCCCTTAGCAGTCCATATTACGCAGAGAGCCTTTGTGGAACTCACACCATAATCCACTCGCTCGGAAAGACCGGCTCTGCCTTTTTTCTGCCTCAACGGTTTATTCGATATGAAATTACTATTATTATATTCCTGTTTTTGTGGTTTGTCAACAGTTTTTTATTTTTATCCCTGCAAATAAGCGCAAATTAGCTTCGCCGAGTTTTTCGCCGCCATGGCGCAGAACGCGCCGTAATCCATGTGGGAGCTGCCGTCCGCCTTGTCGGAGATGGCGCGCACAATGCCGAAGTCCACCCCGTTCATGCAGCAGACCTGCCCGATGCTGCCGCCCTCCATTTCGCAGGCGATTGCGCCGAACTGCTTTGTTAGATATGCTTTCCGTTCGGCGGCGGCAACAAAGGTGTCGCTCGTGGCAATGGTTCCGCGCGTGCAGGAAAGCCCGAGTTCTGTACCCGCGTCCATGAGCCGCTGCGCAACGCGCGGGCTGCACGGGATATCGACCACGTTCAGCGTCGGGACGAGCCCAATCGGCTCTCCAAGCGCCGTCGTGTCGATGTCGCTTTGCACCACAAAGTCCGCAATGGCTATGCTGCCGATGTCGAGCGTGTTCGACAGCGAGCCTGCCACGCCGGTGTTGATGAGCGCATCTGGCTGGTACTCTAAAATCATGGTCTGCGCACAGACTGCCGCGTTGACCTTGCCCACGCCGCACCGGGCGACGACGGCCTCCTTGCCGCAGAGCTTGCCCTGCAGGTAGCGGATGCCGCTGATGACGTGTTCCTGCGCGCCTTCCATGGCCTGCTTGAGCAGGTCGACCTCGATGTCCATTGCGCCGATGATCCCGATCATATGTATGTCCCCCTGTCGCTTAATAGTTGAGATTTTGCGCGTCCACACCATCTAAAACCTTTAAATAACGCGCGCATTCGTCCTTTGCCTTTTGCAAATTCAACGTCCTGTAGTTTCCGCACTCTACGCTCGAGTTGCCGAACACCTCGCCTTCGTGCGCGAGCACGTCCCGGCACGCAGTTTTGAGCGTTTCGAGTACGCTTGCATCGTCCGCATTGCGGACAAGCAGGTAAAACCCCGTCTGGCACCCCATGGGTCCAAAGTAGATGATGTCGTCTTTCAGGGGCGAATTGCGCAGATAGGTGGCGAGCATATGCTCGCACGAATGCATGGTCGAATGATCCATCAAATCGTCTGTGTTCGGCCTGCGGGTCCGCAGGTCATAGGTCGTAATGTCGCCGTCCACGCGGGAGATATAAAGCCCCGGCAACAGCGTCTCGTGGTTGACGGTAAAGCTTGCGATTTTTTCCATATTGAACGCCTGCACTTTCTGCTTAAAAATTAACTGATATCTATTTTAACAGATTTGCCGCACGGTGTCCAGCCCCTCCCAGGCCGTATTTGGCAATTCGGACATTTTTCCGACAAAAAAGTTTTCCCATAGGGAAAAAACAGTTGTATCCATGCTTTTCCTGTAGTATAATACTGTAGGATACGCTGCAAATTGGCGATGGATTGGGAACAGGACAGGGCGTATCCGGCGCTTCGGCATATGCCGGAGCCTACATACACAAACAGGAGGTTTTTACTTTGGGAAGATTATTTGGGACAGACGGCGTGCGCGGCGTTGCCAATAAAGAGCTGACGGCGGATTTGGCGTTTGATTTGGGGCGCGCCGGCGCGATCGTATTGACGCAGGAGCTTTCTCACAAGCCGAAAATCCTTGTCGGCAAGGATACGCGCCTTTCCGGCGATATGCTCGAGTGCGCGCTGGCGGCGGGCATCTGCTCGACGGGGGCGGAGGTTGTGCTCCTGGGCGTTATCCCGACGCCGGCGGTCGCCTATCTGGTGCGCGAGTACGGCGCGGACGCAGGCGTTGTGATTTCTGCGTCGCACAATCCGTTTGAGTACAATGGGATCAAATTTTTCAACGGGCAGGGCTATAAGCTCAGCGACAGCGTGGAGGAAAAGATTGAGGAGCTGATTCTCGACCGGGAGGACTGGGGCGTAGAGCTGCCAGTCGGCGGCGGAATCGGCCACGTTACGCGCGCAGAGCATGCGGCCGACGACTATATCAAGTTTGTGACCGGGGCGATCGACTGCACGCTCGACGGCATGCGCCTGCTGGTGGACTGCTCGAATGGGGCAAACTTCGCCATCGCGCCGCGCGCTTTTTCGCAGCTTGGCGCATATGTCGAATGTTTGAGCGTGGAGCCAAACGGGATAAACATCAACAAGGACTGCGGCTCGACGCATATTGACCGGCTCGAACAGCAGATCAAAAACGGCGGCAGCTTCAGCGCCGGGATTGCGTTCGACGGCGACGCGGACCGCATGCTCGCGGTGGACGAAACGGGCAAGCGGCTGACCGGCGACGAGATTATGCTGATTGTCGGGAAGTATTTAAAAGAAAACGGCAAGCTGGCAAAGGATACGATTACGGCAACCGTCATGAGCAACCTCGGGTTCTTCCTTGCGGCGGAAAAGCTGGGGATCAAGACGGCGCAGACGGCGGTCGGCGACCGGTACGTGCTGGAGGAAATGCTTAAAAGCGGGTACGTGCTCGGCGGCGAGGAATCGGGCCACATCATCTTCCTCGACCACAACTCGACCGGGGACGGCCTTTTGTCCGCCCTGCTGCTGCTCGAAGTGATGCAGAAAACGGGCAAACCGCTTTCCGAATTGCGCAAGATCGTGACAATCCTGCCGCAGGTGCTGGTAAATGCGCGGGTGAAGAATGAAAACAAACCGCAGCTGAAAGAAAATGAGAAAATTTTGGGCGAGATTGCCGCGCTGGAGGCGGAACTCGCCGGGAACGGGCGCGTGCTTATCCGGCCGTCTGGCACGGAGCCGGTGGTGCGTGTCATGCTGGAGGGCAGCGACACCGACTACCTCACGGAAAAAGCGCAGGCGCTTGCAACCCTCATTGAGGAGCTGCTTGGCTGAATAGACGCGGGAAAAACGCGTTCGGGTCGAACAGGAACGGTTCGCATTTGCCCCACAGGAGGGCGGCCCGGATGATGAAAACCGTAAGATAGAGTGCGATGACGGAAAGGCACAAAATCCAGAACGATTTTGTCGCCTTTTTCCGCTTTATGAAAAAAAACCAGATCAGGTACAGCAAATACGCGTCCGCGAGCAGGAACAGCGGATGCATGAAAAACGCCTCGGAAAAATGCCCGGTAAAAAACAGCAGGTTGGCCCGTGTGAGGCCGCACCCCGGGCACGGCAGGCCAAACAGCGCTTTAAACACACACATGGGAACGCCTCCGGAGTTTAGGATGATTTGTTACCAGTATATCACATTGGCGGCAAAAGCACAACCAAAACAAATATGGAAAGCGGGGAGAAGCATGGAGCTAAGTAAAATGATCGACCACACCCTTTTAAAGCCGGACGCAACGCAGGAGGACGTGCGCCGCATCTGCGCGGAGGCGAGGGAATATGGCTTTGCCTCGGTGTGCGTTAATTCGTGTTATGCCGCGCTCGTCCGCGGCGAGCTTTGCGGCAGCGGCGTGAAGGCCTGCTGCGTCGTCGGATTCCCGCTCGGCGCAATGTCTACAGCGGCAAAGGCATTTGAAGCGGAGCAGGCGTGCGCGGACGGCGCGCAGGAGATTGATATGGTGTTGAATGCCGGCGCGCTCAAGGCGGGGGACGACGAATATGTACTGCGCGACATCAGCGCGGTCGTGGCGGCGGCACGCGGCGCAATCGTAAAGGTCATTCTGGAAACGTGTCTGTTAAACGATGACGAAATCGTACGCGCGTGCAGGCTTGCAGTCCAGGCGGGCGCATCATTCGTCAAAACGTCGACCGGCTTCGGCAGCGGCGGCGCGACGGTGCAAGACGTTGCGCTCATGCGGCAGACCGTCGGGCCGGAAATCGGTGTAAAGGCATCGGGCGGTATCCGCACCCGCGCCGACGCGGTAAAAATGATTGAGGCAGGGGCAAACCGTATTGGCACGAGCGCAGGCGTGGCGATTTGCCGGGAGGATTGATAAAAAACGCTTTGGGGAGTCCAAAGCGTTTTTTATTTTTTATATAATAGCTGGCTGAATCATTTGCGGCCAAAATATGTGAGCAGGTTGGACGCGCCGCTGATGAGCCAGAAAACCGCGACGACGCATAACGCGGTTTTCCACGCGGGGGCAAGATCAGAAACAAACAGAAACGTATACAGGGCAAACAGGCTCGCCGCCATGCAGAGGATGGTGACCGCGGACTTGATTTTTGTGCGCTTATCCATAGGAGGTCTCCTTTCCGGGTTATTTTGTGTAGTATTGTAGCATATATGTCGCGCCGGCGCAACTGTGCCGGATTGGTGTTGCAATTTTGTCTGGTTTATGCTATAATTACATGATAAATTGGAATTGGTATCGTTTGAAGCGGGTAAAACGGTGTAAAATACTATTTGGGGTGATTTGGCTTGATAAAAAGCATGACGGGCTATGGGCGCACAGAGGGGATTTTTGGGACGAAAAAGGTGCTGGCGGAAATCCGCTCGGTCAACCACAGGTTTGCAGACTACAACATCAAGGTACCGCGGCATTACGGATTTTTGGAGGATAAGGTGCGCGCTTACGTGTCCGGCTACATCAGCCGGGGCAAGGTAGACGTATACATCGGCGTGGAGAGCTATGGCGACAGCGACAAGCAGGTGACGCTCAACAGCGCGCTGGCGGAGAGCTATCTCGACGCGCTCCGCCGGTTACGGGACGAGTTTTCGCTCCAGGATGACATCAGCGTGTCCACGGTGGCGCGCTTTGGCGACATTTTCCTTTCCGAGCGGAAGGAAGAGGACGCCGAGGAGATATGGCAGACGGTATTGCTTGCGCTTGCGCCGGCGGTTGAGCAGTTTGTGCAGATGCGGGCGCGCGAGGGCGAGCGGATGCTGGACGACCTCAAAGGCCGGGCGGACGCTATGCTCACTATGGTCGAGGCGGTGGAGCGCCGCTCGCCCGAGCGGGTGGCGGAGTACCGGCAGCGGCTCTACGACAAGCTGATGGAGGTGCTGGGCGCGAGCGGCATTGACGAGGCGCGCATTTTGACCGAGGCGGCGCTTTACGCAGATAAGGTCGCGGTGGACGAGGAAACGGTCCGCCTGCGCAGCCACTTTACCGAGATGGAACGGATTTTGTCGTCGGGAGAGCCTGCCGGGCGCAAGCTCGACTTTTTGATCCAGGAGATCAACCGGGAAATCAACACGATCGGCTCCAAGGCGAACGACATTGAGACGGCAAAGCTTGTGGTAGACTTAAAGGCGGAGCTTGAAAAAATGCGCGAACAGGTACAGAACATCGAATAAACAGGCATTTGGCCTGCGATGCAAAGGAGGAAGAGCGTTGAAGCTGATTAACATAGGGTTCGGCAACATCGTGGCGGCGAACCGCGTCATCGCGATCGTCAGCCCGGAGTCTGCGCCAATCAAGCGGATGATCCAGGAGGCGCGCGACAAGGGGATTTTGATCGACGCGACGTTTGGGCGCAGGACGCGCGCCGTTGTCGTAACGGACAGCGAACATATCATTTTATCGGCGCTGCAGCCCGAGACGGTGGCAAACCGCCTGGGCGGCACAGGCACAGCCGCGCCGCTGCCGGAGGAGGATGAAGATGCAGAATAAACGCGGGCTGCTGCTTGTCGTATCCGGGCCGAGCGGCGCGGGAAAAGGCACGGTGTGCAAGCGCCTTGTGGAAAAGCGCAGCGACGTATTTCTGTCCATATCTGCCACGACGCGCGCGCCGCGCGCGGGCGAGGTGGATGGCAAGCACTACTACTTTATCAGCGAGGAAGAATTTACCGAGCGCATCCGGACGGGCGGCATGCTCGAACATGCGGTGTTCTGCGGTAACTATTACGGCACGCCGAAGCGGGCGGTCGACGACATGCTTGCGGCCGGGAAAAACGTCGTCCTCGAAATCGAGGTGCAGGGCGCGATGAAGGTGCGCAGCCATTACCCGGAGGGCGTGTATATTTTTGTGCTGCCGCCGTCGATGCAGGAGCTGCGCAAACGCCTGACCGAACGGGGCACGGAAACGCCTGAGGTCGTGGAGGAACGGCTCAGTACGGCTGCGTGGGAGTTTACGCATATTCAGAAGTACAATTATATTTTACTTAACGACGATGTGGAAAAGGCCGTATGCAGGCTCGAGGCGATTATTGATGCCGAGCACTGCCGGACGGAAAGAAATTTAAAATTTATTGAAGAGGTGTGTCAATCATGATTTATCCACCAATCAGCGATTTGGTAAAAAAGACAAAGACGAGGTATTCGCTGGCGATTTTGACCGCGCGGCGTGCGCGCCAGCTCGGCGCGGACGAAGGCGGCGAGTTTGCCGGCAAGTTTGACGAGGCGATATTGGAGGCCATCGACGAAATCAACGAAGGAAAGGTAACGGCAAGGCCGAAGAATTACTACCTTGACCATATCGTTTCCCCGGAGCAGGAGGCCATTGAGAAGATGGAGAAGGCTCTGGAAGAGGAGCACAACGCGGCGACGGAGTAAGGCCGTACCACAGCAAACGGAAGGGAGGCGGGCAACATGCTGAAAGGAAAGTGTGTCGTAGTCGGCGTATGCGGCGGGATTGCGGCGTATAAGGCCGCAGCAGTCGTCAGCGGGCTTGTCAAGCTCGGCGCGGAGGTACACGTCATCATGACGCAGGCCGCGCAGGAGTTTGTTGGCAAGCTCACGTTCCAGACGCTGTCGCAGAACCTTGTGACGGACGAAATGTTTGCCGAGCCGAAGAAGTGGGACGTGGAGCACGTCGAGCTGGCGCAGAAGGCCGATTTGTTTTTAGTCGCGCCCGCGACGGCAAACACCATTGCCAAAATGGCAAACGGCATTGCCGACAACATGCTGACGTGCGTGTATCTGGCTACGCAGGCGCCCGTCCTGATTGCGCCTGCGATGAATAAAAATATGTATGAACATCCCGCGACGGTCGAGAACCTGCAAAAGCTTGCGGCGCGCGGGTGTAAATTCGTCGAGCCGGGCGAGGGGTTTCTCGCCTGCGGCGTGACGGGGAAGGGCCGCCTCTCCGAGCCGGAAGAGATTATCGAGGCGGTCGTGGACGAGATCGCATACGAAAAGGATTTGCGCGGGCTCAAGGTTTTGGTGAGCGCGGGCGCGACGCAGGAGCCGCTCGACCCGGTGCGCTATCTGACGAACCATTCGTCCGGCAAGATGGGCTACGCGGTCGCGCGCGCGGCAAAGCGGCGCGGCGCGGACGTTGTGCTGGTGAGCGGGAAAACGGCGCTCGACCCGGTGCGCGGCGTGAAAATGCTGCAGGTCGGCAGCGCGCAGGAGATGCACGACGCAATCCTGTCGCAGAGCGCGAACTGCGATATTGTCGTCAAGGCGGCGGCGGTGGCGGACTATACGCCCGTGCAGACGGCGGACCAAAAAATTAAAAAAGAGGACGGCGCGCTTACCCTGACGCTCCGGCGCACGCCGGACATCCTGGCTGAGCTGGGACGGGAAAAGCCGGCGGGGCAGGTGCTGGTCGGCTTCTGTATGGAGACGCAGGATTTGCTTTTGCATGCAAAGGAGAAGCTTAAAAGGAAAAATTGCGATTTGATTGTCGCAAACAACCTCTTTACAGAGGGCGCGGGCTTCGGCGTGGATACGAACACGGTGACGATCCTTTCCGCGGACGGCGCGGCGGCGGAGCCGGGCAACATGCCGAAGGAGGAACTCGCGCATGTGATTTTGGACATGGCAAAGGAAAAATACGACGAAAAGAACGGGCTGTAAGCCCGTTTGTGATAAACGGAGGCGCAATACGTGATTGCCGGTGTGATCGTTTCTAAAACCGCAAGGCAGGTCGATAAGGTGTTCGACTATGAAGTCCCGGACGATTTGCGCGCAAGCGTGCATATCGGGAGCCGCGTCGCCGTGCCGTTCGGCACCGGCGGCAGGCTGTGCGAAGGGTTTGTGCTCACTTTAAAAGCGCACTCGCAGGCGCAGGGCCTTAAGGCGGTGGCGCGCCTCTCCGGCGGGGAGGACGCGTTTGACGAAAAGGGCGCGGAGCTGATTTGCTGGCTGCGGGAAAAGACGCTGTGCAGCTACATCGACGCGGCGCGCCTGCTCATACCGGCCGGGTCGGGCGTGCAGTATACGGCGTTTGTCCGGCTGACGGATATGGACAAGGAGCAGCGGGACGCGGCATTAAGGCGGTCGCCCGTGAAGCGGGAAATCGCCGCCGTACTGGAAGAGGCAGGCGGCGAACTGGAACTGGCGGAACTGTTGGCGCGGCTTAAACAGGACGTGCGCGCGCATGTCCGTGCGCTACAGCAGATGGGGATAGCCATAATCGAACAGCGCGACAGCGTACACGTCCGCGCGCGGACGATGCGGTTTGTGTCGCTCGCGGTTACCGAAACTGAGGCGGCGGAAACGGCAGAGTCGCTGCAAAAGCGCGCGCCGAAGCAGGCGCGTATTCTCGATTTGCTGTGCGCAAACGAATGTATCGCCCTTGCCGACCTGGTGCAGCTATCCGGCGCAGGGCATGGCGCGGTGCGCGCGCTCGAGCAGAAGGGGCTGGTTGAAGTTTTTGAGCGCGAGGTGGGGCGCAGCCCCACGGACGGGAAGGCGGCTGAGACAGAAGCGTTTTTATCTCTGACCGACGAGCAGGAAGCCGCCTATCAGACGCTTGCGGCTTCAATGGAGGCTGGAAAGCCGGAGACCTTCCTACTCCACGGCGTGACGGGTTCTGGCAAGACGGAGGTGTACATGCACCTCATTGCGCGGGCGGTGTCACTGGGCAAAACGGCGATTGTGCTCGTGCCGGAGATTTCGCTCACGCCCATGATGACCAAACGGTTTTTGGCGCGCTTTGGCGGGCGCGTGGCGATTCTGCACAGTGCGCTTTCGCTCGGGGAGCGGTACGACGAGTGGCGGCGTATCAAAAGTGGGGCCGTCGACGTGGTGGTCGGCGCGCGCAGCGCGGTGTTTGCTCCGCTGGATAATATTGGCGCTGTCATTGTTGACGAGGAGCACGAGGCGACGTATAAGTCGGAACTGTCGCCCCGCTACCATGCGCGCGACGTGGCGATGTTCCGTGCGCTCCAGCACGGCGCGGTGACGGTGCTTGCGTCGGCGACGCCCTCGGTCGAGAGCTATTATATGGCGCAGTCCGGGCGATACCGGCTGCTTGAGCTGCATGCGCGCGCGGGCGCGGTGCGGATGCCGGAGGTATATGTCGTCGACATGCGCCAGGAGCTGGAAAACGGCAACCGTTCCATGTTTTCCGACATGCTTGCACACGAGCTGCTCTACAATCTCGAGCACGGCGAGCAGAGTATTTTGTTTTTGAACCGGCGCGGGTTTTCGACATTTGTTTCGTGCCGGAGCTGCGGCTTTGTGGCAAAGTGCCCGCACTGTAACATATCGCTGACGTACCACCGGGCGACGGACAAATTGACGTGCCACTACTGCGGTTATACACACGCCAATTACAAGACGTGTCCCGAATGCGGAAGCCCATATATCAAGTATTTTGGCGCCGGGACGCAAAAGCTGGAAGAAGAACTGCAAAAACGCTTCGAGGGTGTCAAAACGGTGCGGATGGACATGGACACCACGGCGACGAAGCATGCGCATGAGACGCTGCTCGGCAGGTTTGAGCGCGGGGAGGCGGACGTGCTGGTCGGGACGCAGATGGTGGCAAAGGGGCTCGACTTCCACTCGGTCACACTGGTGGGCGTGGTGGCGGCGGATACGTCGCTCTATATTGATGATTATAAAAGCGCGGAGCGGACGTTTGGCCTGATCACACAGGTGTGCGGGCGCGCCGGGCGCGGCGCGCTCGAAGGGCGGGCTGTTGTGCAGACGTATACGCCGGAGCACAGCGCAATTGTTCACGCACAGAAGCACGACTATGCAGGCTTCTACCATGACGAAATCAAGCTGCGCCACGCTATGTGGTACCCGCCGTTTTGCGAGATCGTGTCCATATTGGTGACGGGCGCGGACGAGGCGGTGACAGCGGCAAAGGCGGCGGGCATTGCGCGCTACGTAGGCGCGCGGCTGAAGGAGGAAGTCCCGGACAGGACGCTCCTGCTCGGCCCGGCGGCGGCCGGCGTTTCCAAAATAAAAGACAAATACCGGTACCGCATCCTGATAAAATGTGCATGTGCGGACCGTTTAAATGACATATTATTTGATGTGATCGAGAATGCCGGGAAAGGGAAAAACAAAAAGCTGATCCGCGTCAGCGTGGATAAAAACCCCGGCAGTTTTGTATAAATGAGATAGGAGCGTGAAACAGATGGCAATACGGTTTATCCGGGAGGAAGGCGACGACATCCTGCGGAAGAAGAGCCGCGAGGTTACTGTGTTTGACGAGCGGCTCCACACGTTGCTCGACGATATGTTTGATACCATGTACAGCGCAGAGGGCGTCGGGCTTGCGGCGGTGCAGGTCGGCGTGCTCAAGCGCGCAATCGTGATTGACACGCGCGGCGAAAACGAAAAGCTTGAGCTGATCAACCCTGTGATTGTAAAGACGGAAGGCGAGCGGAAAACGGCGGAGGGCTGCCTGAGTGTGCCGGGCGTGCGCGGCTATGTGCTGCGTCCGGAGAAGGTGACGGTGCGCGCGAAAGACCGCTACGGCGAGGAGCACGAATACACGGGCGAGGACCTTTTGGCGCAGGCGTTCTGCCACGAGATTGAGCATCTTGACGGCGGGCTGTTCATTGACAAAGTGGTTGAGTTTATCGAGGACGACGAATAGGAGCGGTTTTGCCCGCAGGAGGGAGGAGCGGCATGAGAATACTGTTTATGGGGACGCCGGACTTTGCGGCGGGATGTTTGGAGGCGCTTGTCGCGGCGGGACGCGAGGTCGTAGCGGCGGTGAGCCAGCCCGACCGCCCGAAGGGGCGCGGCCATAAGGTGCAGATGACGCCGGTACACGCATGCGCGCAGGCGCACGGTATCCCGGTTTATCAGCCGCAGGCGATTAAAAACGGAGAGCTCGATGAGGTGCTTGCGCAGACTGCACCCGACGTGATTGTCGTGGTGGCATATGGCAAAATTTTGCCGAAAGAAGTGCTCGACTATCCAAAGTACGGCTGTATCAACGTCCACGCCTCCCTGTTGCCGCGGTACCGCGGCGCCGCGCCGATCCAGTGGTGCATTATCAACGGCGAGCGGGAGAGCGGTATCACGACCATGTACATGGAGCAGGGGCTCGACACGGGCGACATGATTTTAAAGCGGCCGCTCGCACTTAGCGAGGATGAAACGGCTGGCACGCTGCACGACAAGCTAATGCGCCTCGGCGCGCAGACGCTTCTGGAAACATTGGACCAAATCGAGCAGGGCTGCGCGCCGCGGGAGAAGCAGGACGACAGCCTGAGCTGCTATGCGCCGCTGCTGCAAAAGGAAACGGCGCAGATCGACTGGAGCAAAAGCGCTCAGCAGGTGCGGAACCTGATCCGCGGTATGAGCCCGTCCCCGCTCGCATATACTACGTATAAAGGCGCACGGATGAAAATCGGGCAGGCCGCGCTGGCGGACGGCGCACAGGCGGCGGAGCCGGGGACAGTCTTGCGCGCGGACAAAAATGGGCTGCTGGTGCAGTGCGGCGACGGCGCGCTTTTAGCGCAGACCGTACAGTTTGAAGGAAAGAAGCTGATGCCTGTGAACGATTATCTTGCAGGCCATACAATTGAAACAGGCGTTGTTTTAGGCAGGGAGGAGTAATATGCCGTTATATTATCCGTTTTTTGACAATACGTATCTTGTTTTTGTGCTGATTCCGCTTTTGATTTCCATTTGGGCAAGTATGCGGGTCAACACGACGTTTAAAAAATATTCCCAGTACAGCAATTCAAGAAATCTGTCGGCGGCGGAGGTCACACGAATGATCCTCGACCGCAACGGGCAGCAGGATGTACGCGTGGAGCGTGTGGGCGGCAACCTGACCGACCACTACGACCCGCGCAGCAACACGATCCGCCTGTCGGAGAGTGTGTACGACTCGACGTCGTGCGCGGCGATCGGCGTTGCGGCGCATGAGGCGGGCCATGCAGCCCAGCACGCAAAGGGCTATATCCCAATCAAAATCCGCAACGCGCTCGTTCCGGTGGCGAACGTCGCCTCTTACATTGCCATACCGCTCGTCCTGCTCGGGTTTATCATGGAGCTGGGCGGATTGGTCGATATTGCGATCGTCCTCTACGGCGCGGTGGTGCTGTTTTCGCTTGTTACGCTGCCGGTCGAGTTCAACGCGAGCCGGCGCGCAGTCGTTACGCTGGACGAATACGGGATTCTGACCGAGGAGGAGAACGCGGCGGCCAAAAAGGTGCTCCATGCGGCAGCGATGACGTATGTTGCTTCCACGCTGGTTGCGCTCGGGAGCTTTTTGCGGATTTTGGTGCTGTTTGGGAGAAGGCGGGACTGAGCCGATGGGACAGAATAACGCGCGTAACTGCGCGCTCAAAACGCTTTATAAAATTGAACAGGAGGGCGCGTTTTCCAACATGGCGCTCAAGGAAACGCTGCACGGCAGTACGCTGAGTGTACCGGACCGGGGGCTTGTCACGACGCTCGTGTACGGCTGCGTGCGCTACCGGCGGTATCTCGACTATGTGATCGCGCAGTTTTCGAGCGTAAAGCTCAAAAAGCTGTCGCCGTATGTGCTTCTGATTCTGCGGATGGGCGTGTATCAGATCATGAAGCTTGACCGCGTGCCGGACCGCGCGGCCGTCGATGAAAGCGTCAAGCTGGCGGCAAAGTATGCCTACCGCGCAAAGGGCTTTGTCAATGCGCTTTTGCGCAGGCTTGCGGCACAGAAAGTGCATATCCGCCTGCCGGAGGAAACGGCAGAGCGGCTTGGGGTCGCGTATTCCTACCCGGACGAAATTGTGTCAATGTGGCTTTCTGCTTATGGGGAGGAGTTTACGGAGCAGCTGCTTGCGGCTGGAAACGAGAGCGCGCCCGCGACCGTGCGGGTCAATACGCTTAAGACGGACCGTGCGGCATTGACGGAATGCCTGCGCGGCGAGGGTGTCATGGCGCAGGAAACGTGCGTGGAAGATATGCTCTCTTTTACCGGCGCGGAGGTCGCTGCTCTGGACAGCTACCAGGAGGGGCTGTTTATCCCGCAGGGGATCGGCTCGTATTTTGCGGGCGCGGCTTTAAATCCGAATCCGGGCGACACGGTGCTCGATCTCTGCGCCGCGCCGGGCGGTAAGAGCACGCATTTGGCACAGCTCATGCAGAACCAGGGTAAGGTGTACGCCTTTGACATTCACGAACACAAGCTAAAGCTTATCGGGCAGAATGCGGCCCGGATGGGTATCAATATAATCGAAACGGCGTGTGCGGACGCATCCGTGCCGATGGAGCGGTTTTTCGGCTGCGCGGACGCGGTGTTGGTGGATGTGCCGTGCAGCGGGCTTGGCATCATCCGCAAAAAGCCGGACATCAAGTGGAGCTTTGACGCAGACGAGCAGCGCGCGCTTACGGAGCTGCAATACCGAATCCTGTCGGAGGCAGGACGGTATGTCAAACCGGGCGGGACGCTCGTCTACAGTACGTGTACGATAGCGCAGGCGGAGAACCAGGACGTGGTGGAGCGGTTTTTGCGCGAGAATGCGGCGTTCGCGCCCGACAGTTTGGAGCCATATTTGCCAAAAGAGCTGCAAAAGCCGACGGCGAAGGAAGGATATATCCAGTTTTTCCCGAATACGGACGGGATCGACGGGTTTTTTCTATGCAGGATGAAACGGAAGGGCTGAAACGAAATGGAGCATACGGCGGGCAAGCCCGATTTGAGAAGTTTTACATATGAAGAATTAGAAGCGTTTTTGATTGAAATGGGGGAAAAGCGCTTCCGTGCCGGGCAGGTGTTCGCCTGGCTGAGCAAGGGCGCGCAGTCGTTTGACGAGATGACGAACCTATCAAAGCCGCTGCGCGAAAAGCTGGCGCAGACATCTATGCTGAGCCGGGCGCACATTGCGGAAAAATATGTGTCAAAGATAGACGGCACGGTAAAATACCTGATTGAGTTTGACGACGGGGAGTGTGTCGAAACGGTAGTCATGCGCTACCATCACGGCGTCACGGTGTGCATTTCCTCGCAGGTCGGATGCGCCATGGGGTGCGGGTTCTGCGCCTCCACAATCGGCGGGAAAAAGCGCGACCTGTTGGCAGGAGAGATATTATTGCAGGTGATTCTCGCGCAAGACGACATCGGGGAACGGATTTCCAACATTGTCATGATGGGCATTGGCGAGCCGCTCGACAATTTTGAGAATGTGCGCCGCTTTTTGATCAATGTCAACGATGCGCGGGGATTAAATATTGGGTACCGGCACATCTCGCTTTCGACGTGCGGGCTGGTCGACGGGATTGACCGGCTGGCGCAGATGGATATCCCGATTACGCTGTCCATCTCGCTCCATGCGCCGAACGATGAAATCCGGGGCAGGACCATGCCAGTCAACCGGCGCTACCCGATCCGCGAGCTTTTGGCGGCGTGCCGGCGGTATCAGGCGGTGACGACGCGGCGTATCTCGTTTGAGTACGCGATGATCGACGGCGTAAACGACAGCGCGGCGGACGCGGCGGAGCTTGCGCGGCTTTTAAAGGGGATTTTGTGCCACGTGAACCTGATTCCGGTCAACACCGTGGCGGAGCGCAGCTACAGGCGGAGCAGTACGGCGGCGTTGAAACGGTTTATCTCCGTATTGGAGGAAGCGGGTATCCCGGCTACGGTGCGGCGCACGCTTGGGGCGGATATTTCCGCTTCCTGTGGACAACTGCGCCAAAAACGGTTATAATAGAGATAGGAGACGGACAATACCAGCCCTGCGGGGCAGATGGGAGGAAGTGCCGTTGATATATGTAAGCAAAAGCGACGTGGGGCGGCTGCGGGAGGAAAACCAGGACAGCTGCGACGCGTTTTGTATAGGGAATACGCTCTTTGGCGTCGTCGCGGACGGCATGGGCGGCTATAAGGGCGGCAGTATCGCGAGCGGCATTGCGGTGGAGAGCGTGCGCCGTCTGGTCGAGGCCGAATATACCGCGGCGATGAGCGAGAGCGCGCTGCTTTCCTTATTGCAGTCGTGCTTTGTTCTGGCAAACAGCGACATCCTGCAAAGGTCTATTAAAGAAGCGGAGCTGAGCGGTATGGGGACGACGATGGTCCTGTCTGCGCTGCGGCCGGGCCGGGCGCTGTTTTTAAACGTCGGCGACAGCCGCGCGTACCGTATCATCGACGGGCAGGCGCGGCAAATCACCAAAGACCAGTCCTATGTGCAGCATTTGGTCGACATTGGCGAAATCACGCCAGAGGAGGCGCGCAGCCATCCGCAAAAGAACATTATCATGCAGGCGGTCGGCGTTTCGACGATCGTAACGCCCGATGTATATACGCTTGACTATTGCGGAGAGCCGGTTCTGCTGTGTTCGGACGGGCTGTCCAACATGGTTGGCGACAGCGCAATCGCGGCGGCGGTCGTGCAGGATGGAGCGGACGGCGCGGCGGCAGGCCGGCTGGTCGATATGGCAAACGAAGCGGGCGGGACGGACAATATCTCCGTCGTGCTGATGCAGAATAATAACGGAAACGCAGGTGATGAGCATGAGTGAAAGTTTAAGAGTGGGTACGCTGTTGGGCGGCCGATATGAAATCATCGAAAAAATCGGAGAAGGCGGGATGGCAGAGGTATATAAGGCGCGCTGCCACCTGCTCAACCGCTATGTAGCGATCAAGGCGCTCAAGCCGGAGTTTGCCGGCGACCGCGAGTTTTTGAAGCGGTTTGAGGTTGAGGCACAGGCTGCGGCAAGCCTGTCGCACCCGAATATCGTATCGGTTTACGACGTTGGCTTCGACGCTGGGCGGCACTATATTGTCATGGAGCTGGTCGAGGGGATTACGCTCAAGGCGTATATTGCAAAGAAAGGGGCGCTCCCGTGGCGGGAGGCGGCCGGGTTTGCGGCGCAGATATGTTCTGCGCTCGAGTGTGCGCACCGGCGCGGCATTATCCACCGCGATATCAAGCCGCATAACATTATTATCACGCCCGAGGGTGTGGCGAAGGTGACGGACTTTGGCATTGCGCGGGCGGCAAGCTCATCGACGATGGTCGCGGGCGGCGCGGTCATGGGGTCGGCCCATTATCTATCGCCGGAGCAGGCGCGCGGCGGCTATATGGATGAAAAGTCTGATATCTATTCCGCCGGCGTGACGCTGTACGAGATGCTGACCGGGCGTGTGCCGTATGAGGCGGACAGCCCTGTGTCCGTGGCGATGATGCATGTGTCGGGCAATGCGGTCCAGCCGCGCCTCATCAACCCGGACATTCCGGAGGACATGGAACGGATCGTAATGAAGGCGATGAGCAAGGAGCAGAGCGCCCGTTACCAGAGCGCGGAGGCCATGCTTTCCGATATCAACGCGGTGCTGTCAAACCGCGCGATTTCGCCTGCACTCGAGCCGACGCAGGTGATGGAAGAACACGTGCGCGCAGGGGCGCGCCGCCGCGGCGCACATACGGTGGAAAATACCCACGGTGCAAATGGGAGCAAAAAGGGAAAAGGCAAAAAGGAAAAAACGCCGCTGACAAAGAGCGAAAAGCGGATGGTCTGGCTCGCGGTTGCGGCGGCGGTCGTGCTGATTGGGATTGTCGGCGTGGCGTGCCTGTCGTGGTTCGGCGTGCTCGGCACGAGCCAGTGGGACGAAACCAAAGTACCGAACATCGAGGGCAAAACGGTTGAAGAGGCCACACAGCTATTAAAGGATGCGAAGCTTGAGCTTGAGATTGACGAGGAGATCGCATCTGCACAGTATGAAAAGGATACGATTATCTCCCAGGAGCCGGCCGCAGGGCGCAGCGTAAAAAAAGGCGTTAAGGTGCGCGTCAAGGTCAGCACGGGCGAGGGAGAAAACCTGACGATCCCGAATGTGGTCAACTATGAAAGGGACAATGCGAGGAGCACACTCGAGAAGGCGGGCTTTAAGGTAGTATTTACGGAGGAAGAAAGCGACACCGTTCCGGAGGGGACGGTCATCCGGCAGTCGCCGTCCGCCGGCTCGGAGGCGAAGGAAGGCGACACCGTACGGCTGTATATCAGCGTGAAGGACACGGATGAGAGGGTTCCGGTGCCGAATGTGATCGGCAAGTCGCTTGCACAGGCGAAAAACGATATAGAGGCGGCAGGCCTTGTCGTTGGAAATGTTGCAGAGGAAGAGTCTGACCAGGCGGTCGGGACGGTCATCCGCCAGAGCCCGTCGGGCGGTACGGCGGAGAAGGAGAGCGCAGTTGCGCTTACGGTAAGCAAGGGTATGGCCGCTACGCCAACGCCGGTCAATCCGTCTACGCCAACGCCGAACGACCCATCTACCCCGACGCCGGATGATCCATCTACGCCAGCCCCTCCGTCGGAAAATGTCAAAGTCATCAGCCTGCCTGTGCCGCAGGATAAGGAAACGACACGGATACGCGTCGTGGCAAATGGCACGACAATCCATGATGAGGTACACAATAGGAGCGAGGTCAACTTTGATTTGCGCATTGCGTTAATCAGTAACACTGCCACGCTGGAAATTTACCACGACGGCGTTTTGGTAGGCACGCAGACGGTAACGCTTTAACGGGCAGGGGGTCTTATTCTGACTGGAGTAATTATAAAAGGAATCGGCGGCTTCTATTATGTCAGGACTGCCGGCGGTATTGTGGAGTGTAAGGCGCGGGGCCGCTTCCGCAAAGAGGGCGTTACGCCAATGGTTGGCGACAGCGTCCGTCTCAGCGTAAAAGACGGCAAAGGAAGCATTGACGAAATCCTGCCGCGCTCGACTATGCTTGTCCGGCCTGCGGTCGCAAACATCAACCAGCTTGTGGTCGTGGTTGCGCTTCATTCGCCGGAGCCGCATCCCGCGCTGATCGACCATTTCCTAATCCTTGGCGCATATAGCGGGATTGAAACGGTATTGTGCTTTAACAAAGCCGACCTGCCACATACGCAGGAGCTGGCTGACGTGTACGAAAAAGCGGGCTACCGCGTTGTGCTGACAAGCGTGGAAACCGGCGAGGGCGTTGATGAGCTGAAGTCGCTTTTGCGGGGGAAGATTACCGCTTTTGCCGGCAATTCCGGCGTGGGCAAGTCGAGCCTTTTAAACGCGCTCGGCGCGCCGGAGGGGCTGGAAACCGGCGCTGTGAGCGAGAAAATCCACCGCGGGCGTCATACGACGCGCCATGTTGAGTTGATCGAGCTGGAAGGCGGCGCGCTCGCACTTGATACGCCGGGGTTTTCGAGCTTTGAGATGCCTGCGGTGAAGGCGGAGGAACTGCAAAATTACTTTATAGAGTTTGCACCTTATATCGGCCAATGCCGCTTCCGCGGCTGCGCGCATATCAGCGAGCCGGGCTGCGCAGTGCTTGCAGCCGTGCAGGAGGGAGCGATCTCTAAAATGCGGCATAACAGCTATAAGGAGCTCTATGAGGAGCTGAAAAAGAGGAAAGACTGGGAAACATAAAGCAGATAAACGAGCGGGAAAGGGACGGTACGAAATGATAAAAATTGCGCCCTCCATCCTGTCGGCCGATTTTTCGCGGCTGGGGGAGCAGATTGACGCGGCGGCGCGCGGCGGCGCGCCGTATTTACATATTGATGTGATGGACGGCATGTTTGTGCCGAATATTACGCTTGGGCCGGTCGTAATAAAAAGCATCCGGAAAACGAGCGGCCTTGTCTTTGACGTACATCTGATGATTGAGCGGCCGGAGCGTTACATCGAGGCGTTTGCGGAGGCTGGGGCAGACATCATCACGGTGCACAGTGAGGCGACAAGCGACCTTGCGGGCTGCCTGCGCCAGATCAAGGCATGCGGCAAGCGCGCGGGCGTTTCCATCAAGCCGGCAACGCCTGTCAGTGCAATCGCCCATGTAATCGGCGAGGTGGATATGGCGCTTGTCATGTCGGTAGAGCCGGGCTTTGGCGGCCAGGGGTACCTGTCGCAGGCGGATGAAAAGCTGCGGCAGCTGCGCGGTATGGTGCGGCCGGACGCCGATTTGTCGGTTGACGGCGGCGTAAAGCTGAGCAACCTCGCGCATGTGATCGGAATGGGAGCGAATACGGTCGTCGCAGGAAGCGCCATCTTTGGCGCAGAGGACGTCTGTGCGCAGACGGCGGCGTTCGTCGCGCGTGCAAGAGAGGTGGAGGAGGCGTTGGTATGCGGGCGGTAATCCTGTGCGGCGGCGAGATTGCGGCGTATGACCGCGTACGGAATAGGATTGCAGCAGATGATTTGCTTATCTGCGCCGATTCGGGCTACCGCCACGCGAAGGCGATGGGCCTGCGCCCTGCGGTCGTGCTGGGCGACTTTGACTCTTATACGCGGGCGGAAGTGGAATGCGATAATATTTTGACCTACCCTGCCAAAAAGGACTACACAGACAGCGAGATTGCAGTCCGGTACGCATTGGAGCATGGGTGCGATAAAATTTTGTTGCTCGGCGCTACAGGCGGACGGATCGACCATACGCTGGGAAACCTTTCTCTGCTGGGATATATTTTGGAGCAGGGCGCGGAGGGCGAGCTTTATGACGGCGTTTCGTCTGTATGGATGGTGCGCGGTACGATCACCGTTACGGGCCGCCCGGGCGATCTGCTGTCGGTCGTCCCCTTTGCCGAGGCGGACGACCTGACGACGCATGGGCTTGCGTACCCGCTGCGGCACCAGCCGCTTGCCGGCACGAGCACGGGGCTCAGCAATGTGTTTGAAACAGACTGTGTCCGGCTTGACATTGGGAGCGGGAAGGCGCTCGTCGTGTATACGCCCTGTCTCTTATACA